>JAOUFU010000361.1 GCA_029858035.1 Phycisphaerae bacterium | reverse complement strand
GAGATGACCGTCGATCCGCCCCGCCGGAATCCGCCGAAAAGGATATTAGTCCGTTTTCGTCATCCCGAGGGCCGCCGGATGACGCGATGTGAGGTCAATGGAAAGACTTACAAACGTTTCGATCCTATAAAGGAATTGGTTGTTTTGAACGAGTGTCATAAGCCGACTCGGGTTACGGCATATTACGACTGAGTCTGCATGTTACAGTGCATATAAATGAAAATATCACATGCGTCATGCGTGTCTGCTTTTCGCATCAATTACGTAAGGCAGTCCTTCAAATTAGGTGTTCCCTGGGTATCCCAATTCTGCGTAATGAAGGTGTTGACTTTTGACCGTTCCGTTTAGTTCGGCCTTGCTTTCTTGTAGAGAATCACGGTATCGCTATTTTTTTGTAATTTTACATAAATTTTACAAAGAAATCCTAAGACTATTTGGGTGGTTTCGCGTCTATAGTCAATAAGAAGAGTTTCCAGTTCAAAAGTCATTGACTCAGCCGTATTATTTGTGTTATAATATACAAAAATGGCGTAATGGATTATCTTTTTATAGGACCCACAAGTTACAGGGATCCCATCACCACTTTAGCGGGTATAAGTTTACCCTTATCTGCACTTGTGGCGATGTAGACACAGGTGCGAAAAACAGGGGCAAAAAACCGCAAAATGGGAACCCACAGGTATAAAACCGCGATTAGTGGGCTAAAACATCAGTGAGGAAGGAAATAAAATGCCCATATCTGTAAAAACCTCGCTGCTGTCACTCTTATTGATAGCAGCTTTGGTTGGTTCGACTTCTTCCCAAACTCAATTCGTAGGTGATATGAATGCAGACCATGTAGTTGATTCCAAAGACCTGCAAACTCTTGTTTGGCAATGGTTGTCCCCAGGCTGTATCACTCCTGGCTGCATTGCCGACCTGGATGGCGTCAACGGGGTAAATATGGCCGACTTGGCCCTGTTGGCAGGCAACTGGCAGAAAGTAGATCCCCACATAATAATCAGCGAGTTCATGGCAAGAAATAGCAGTACGATATTGGATGGAAACAATGAATCATCCGACTGGATTGAGATTCACAATCCGACCGACACAACTGTTAATCTGGATGGCTGGTACCTGACCGACAATAAAAACGACCTTACCAAGTGGCAATTCCCGAACGGCCTCAAGGTTAAGCCCGGTGAGTTCCTGATTGTCTTTGCCTCGCAGAAGACGTTCGAGGAAAACCCGCTGAATTACCCGTATCGTGATATTAAAGGTTACTATCACACCAACTTCGAGCTCGACCAGGATGGAGAATATCTTGCGTTGGTGACAGCCGATGGTAATAATGTTGCCCACGAATATGCACCGAATTTCCCTGTACAGTTAGCAGATATCTCGTATGGGCTGGCGCAGGACGCCAGGTTGCTTGTGTCAACAGGGGCGACCGCTTACTATCACGTCCCCACCAGCGACGATGCTGGCCTGGGTACTGGTTGGACTGATGTCGATTTCGACGACTCTGGGTGGGATGCCGGGCCGACCAGCATAGGCTTCGGTGATGTTGGTGGCGGTACAGGCACAATCCTGCGGGAGTACTGGACGGGCATCACGGGCCAAAGCGTATCGGATTTAACGGGTAACTCAAATTATCCGGACAATCCATCCGGAAGCAGTGAGCCGACGTTATTTGAAGCGCCGACGACCTGGTCAGACTACTACGGCACTCGTATGCACGGGTTCCTCCATCCACCGATCAGTGACTCCTATACGTTCTGGATAGCAAGCGATGACAATAGCGAACTGTGGCTGAGCACGAGTGTTGATCCTGCGAATAAGTCATTGATTGCATCTGTACCGGAATGGACAAATTCACGTGAATGGACCAGGTTTAGCAGCCAGCAATCCGCCTCGATTCCACTGGAGGCCGGGCAGAAATACTACATCGAAGCCTTGCAAAAGGAAGGTGACGGCGGAGACAACCTGGCAGTAACCTGGAGCCTCAACTATGGTCAGCCTATTGAAGGCCAGTACCTCTCGCCGTGGACCGGCAGTTGGGTTGCAACCGATGTGCGGGAGGATATGCTGGGCGTCAATGCCTCGCTGTGGACACGGATCGAATTTGTCCTTGAAGAGGGAGATGCTGATGCCTTTGACTCGCTGACATTACGAATGAAGTACGAGGATGGCTTCGTTGCGTATCTCAACGGCCAGTACCTTACGGAGCGAAACGCGCCCGGCTCATTGCCCTGGAATGCAACAGCCCTGTCCGACCGTCCGATTGAGGATTCTTCGGTTTTCGAAGCGATCAACCTTAATGCCTTTCTGGGCACGTTGCGGTCCGGCAGGAACGTGCTGGCAATTCACGGGCTCAACGACCACAAGACCAATGAGGACTTCCTGGTCCTGCCTGAGCTGATCGCCGCCAGGAACCGAATAGTCCCGGAATACTTCAAAACAGCGACACCGGAAACATTCAACATTCCAGGAGCGGTGGGTGTGGTCTCGGATGTCTGGATCAGCACTGAGGGTACTTTTTATACCGGCCCACCAGATTGGCATATCGACTTGACATTGTCTAACGGGACGGACGGCGCCGTGATTCGTTACACCTTCGACGGCTCGCGTCCCACAATAACGCATGGGAACATTTATAATCCCACTACTGATCCGCCGCTCAAAATCGACAGGACCACCGTCCTACGCGCGGTTGCAGTCAAACCGGGCTGGCTGGACTCAAAGGTCGAAACCCACACCTACATTTTTCCTGATGACGTCATCCATCAGCCGGCTTATCCATCCGGTTTCCCAATGTCGTGGGGCGGGACCGGTGCCGATTATGGGATGGACCCATGCATAGTCAACAATCCTATCTATGCCGGCACGCTGAAAAGCGATCTGAAGTCAATTCCCACCATGTCACTGGTAATGGATTTGAAAGACCTGTTTGACCCAGGGACAGGCATTTACTCAAATCCATATGGTGAGGGCGTTGAATGGGAACGGCCCGGCTCCATTGAGTTGATATATCCGGACGGCTCAGAAGGTTTCCGGCTTGACTGTGGTGTCCGTATCTATGGTGGTGTCGGACGGCGCGAAAAGAAAAAGACGCTGCGCTTACTGTTTAAGGGAATATATGGGCCTCCGAAACTGCAGTATCCGCTGTTCGGCGAAAATGCGGCCAAAGAGTTCGACACTATCATCCTCCGCGCCAACTTTAACGATGGGTACGTATGGGGCGGCGCGGACTCCCAGTATATCCGTGATGAGTATGTGCGGCAGCTCCAGTTGGTCCTCGGTCATCCTTCGGCACACGGAACATTCGTACATTTGTACATCAACGGCCTGTACTGGGGACTGTACAATACCACGGAGCGACCTGAGTCGTCCTTTGCCGCAACGTATTTCGGCGGGAAAAAGGAGGATTGGGATGCCTTGAACTCCGGCAGCCCGACAGGTGAAAGCACAACAGATACATGGTATGCCATGCTTAACCTGGTCCGGCAGGGCCTTTCAACCAATGAGGCCTACCAGCGCCTGCAGGGCAACAATCCCGACGGCACTCCAAACCCGGCTTATGTGGACTACCTCGATGTCGAGAACTACATTGACTATCTGATTGTCAACTTTTTCACAGGCAATAGAGACTGGCCCCACCATAACTGGTACGCTGCCATGAACCGTGTCGAGCCCACCGGCTGGAAGTCCTTCTCATGGGATGCCGAATGGGTAGTTGGGATGCGGTCGGGACTGTACGAGAACCTTACCGGCGTGAATAACAGTCTGTGTGAGCCGTATGGCTACCTTCGCGCCAATGCTGAATTTCGTTTGCTGTTTGCCGATCATGCACACAGGGCGTTCCTCAATGGTGGTCATTTATACGTTGACCTGGACAACCCGAATTGGGACCAGAGCCATCCTGAACGCAACAGGCCGGCTGCATTGTACGCGCAGCTTGCCGATTTTGTCGAAAGAGCCATGGTCACTGAATCAGCCCGATGGGGTGATGTGCTGGGCGCCCCGCCTTATACTCTCAGTAATTGGCAAAGTGCGCGTGATTGGGTCCTGCAAAGCTATATGCCCGGACGTTCAGACATCGTACTTGACCAATTGCGTGTTGCCGGTCTCTATCCTGCCAATACAGACGCTCCGATATTCAATATAAATGGTCAATACCGGCACGGAGGTCCGGTCTTGGCAGGCGATTATTTGTCCATGGATAATACTAATCCGTCCGGCGACATTTATTATACCCTCGACGGCTCCGACCCGCGCCAGCCTGTGAGCGGAAATGCTGTAGGTACGAAATATACCCACTCTGTAACTTTGAATAAAACCACTCACGTCAAGGCACGCGTGCGGGACGGCGGCACCTGGAGCGCCCTGAACGAGGCGATATATGCCGTCGGCCCGGTCGTCGAGAACCTTCGCATCACCGAGATTATGTACCATCCAAGGTACACCGGCAATTTGAATGACCCAAATAAAGAGTTTATTGAGCTGAAAAACGTCGGAACAAGCACGCTGAATCTAAATCTGGTAAAGTTTACTGAGGGAATCGATTTTACCTTCCCTGATATGGAGCTTGACCCCGATGAACACGTGGTAGTTGTGAAGAACCAGAGTGCATTCCAAGCACAATACGGCACATCGGTCAATATGGCGGGCCAGTACACCGGCAGTCTGGCCAATGATGGTGAAAGGATTAAACTGGAAGACGCTCTCGGCCGGACCATTCTCGATTTTGAGTACAAGGATGGCTGGCGTTCAATTACCGACGGCGACGGTTTCTCTCTGACTATTATAAATCCCGGCAATACGTACGGCTCTGACGAAGGCCTGGTAT
>JAOUFU010000079.1 GCA_029858035.1 Phycisphaerae bacterium | reverse complement strand
GAACTGCTGAAAGTTTTTGTACCTTGGCCCGGCGGGATTGCGTTTTCTTCCGCCCGGCTCATCGCGACCGGGTCCCCAGCCCTTGCGGGTAAAACCTATGTGATAACCGGCATTTTCGAGTATATCCGGGTACACATCGAACTTTGCCGGCAGCGTGCTCCAGAGGTTGCCGCCCTCTTCCAATCGCCAGTGCCACTGTCCAGTCAGTATGGCGCCGCGCGACGGAGTGCATGATGGAGCGGAGACAAATGCGTTCTTAAACAGGAGTCCTTCACTCGCCACGCGGTCGAATGTCGGCGTTTTTACGACCTTATCTCCTGCAATGCTTGCGTGGGGCCAGGACCAATCATCCGCAAGGCAAAAGAGAATATTCGGACGGTTCTTCGTAACTTGGGCTCCAAAGGACTGCGAAGCATGTGTACAGCCTGAGAGAGTCAGTGATGCGGCACCGATGCCCACTGATTTCAAGAAGTCACGACGCGTGTTACCCATCGGTTTCATGTTTTTCTCCATTTATTTATTAGTCATTTCTATCCGACAGCCTTTCCTGGCGGTCGAGCGTTTGCCTTTAATTCACGGTCGAATTCTTCCATTATACCCGTTAAGCGTTTTACGATTCCAGGATGCTTATCCGCGAGATTTTGTTTTTCGCTGATGTCTTCTTTAAGGTCGTACAACTCGGTTTTCTTTGTGCGGCGCAGCTTCCATTTGCCGCTACGGACGGCTTCGAGTATGCTACCTCTGTAATAGAAAAACGCTTTGTGTGGTGACTTTGCACCCGGTTTGCCGGTCATCAGAGGCCATATATCTTTGCCGTCAATCAACCGGTCGGCGGGCAATTTAGCGTCGGCCAATCGAGCGAATGTCGGCAGCAGGTCAATGGTGGAACAGAGATAAGGGCAGACAGTTCCTGCGGGGATTTTGCCCGGCCAGCGGGCGATACAGGGCTCTCGCATTCCGCCTTCATAGGTGGAAAATTTACCATCGCGCAGGGGCAGGGCTGAGCCGCCATGATGCTTCTTTCCAAGCCAGGGGCCGTTATCACTGGTGAAGACCACGAGCGTATTTCTATCTACACCGGCATTTTTAAGGGCCTCAAGTACCCTGCCCACTGATGAGTCTATCTGCTCGATAGTTGCTTTGTAGGCCTTATGGGCATCTTCGACGAAAAATTCATCAGAAACAAACAATGGAATATGGGGCATCGTGTGAGGTAAATAAAGGAAGAATGGATTATTTTTGTTTTTTTGGATGAACCTGACCGCTTCCTGAGTGTAGCGTTCGATGAGGGTGGTTTGGACTGCCGGCCTCTCGATGATTTTTTCATCGCGCATCAATGGGACGTTCCATGGAGAGTAGTCTTTCTGCCGCCAGGTGCGGTCGAGATCTTTATTCTTTCCCTTGACGCCGTCCATATCGTTGGAGTAGGGAATGCCGAAGTATGAATCAAATCCATTGCTCGTAGGGAGGAATTGGGGCAGGTGGCCGAGGTGCCATTTGCCAACGCAGGCGGTGGCATAACCGCGGGTTTTGAGAACGTCGGCGATGGTGACTTCATCAGGATTTAAGCCTATGCTGTCCCCTGGAAATAATACTTTTGTGATGCCGACGCGGGGGGGATAGCAGCCGGTCAGTAGAGCGGCACGGGAAGGCGAACAAACCGAAGCAGCTACATAAAAATCGGTGAACTTCATGCCCTCGGCAGCCATACGGTCCAGGTTCGGTGTATTTATATTTGGTGAGCCGAAACAGCCAACGTCCTGGTAGCCCTGGTCGTCGGTGAAGATGATTACGAAATTCGGTTTCTCTGTAGATGCCCCGGATGAAATTCGCTGAGCACTGCTCGCGCAGCCCGGTACAACCAGCGATGCTGCACCCAAACCTACAGTTTTTAAAAAATCACGACGCGTGTAACCATCTTTACTCATAACTATCTCTCCTGCTTTTTATTTTACTTTTATCATTCAGTCTGGAATCTGGGCTCCAACGTCCCTCCGCCATGATTTTAGTCGCTTTTGCAGTTCGGCGGCTTTATTGGGCAGCTTCTCTGCCAGGTTATTTTTCTCTGCGATATCCTCGGTGAGATTATATAGTTCAACCTCACCATTATCAAAGAATTCAATGAGCTTGAAGTCGCTCTGCCGGATTGCACCGGAGGAGCGTCCTCCAAGGAAGTGCGGCTTTTTGAGCGGATAGTGCCAGTAGAGAGTGCTTCGGGCGAGTTTGGCCTGTGGGTTTTTGAGCAGTGGAAAGATAGAAACACCATCAAGATGCTGAGTCGGATCCGGTCTGAGGCCGGCGAGATGGAGAAACGTCGGATAGAAATCAATATTGCTGACCGGTGTATTGCAGGTGCTACCGGGTTTGACTACCGGCGGCCAACGGATGATTAACGGCTCGCGAATGCCGCCTTCGTAAAGTGTAGATTTGCCGGCCCGAAGAGGAGCGTTGGAGGTGACACTGTCTTCGCCGCCGTTGTCGCCTGTAAAGATTAGAACGGTGTTTTCGGCCAGGCCCAATTCGTCGAGTTTGTTCATAATCATACCGACACCCTCATCGATGCTTTCGAGCTGGGCAGCGAGGTGTGGATTATTCTGTTTCGCTTTATTCCCTCTGCCTGCGCCGGGCTTTTTCTCGTACTTGGCGACGAGTTCGGCCTTGCCCTGCAAACGGGTATGGACGGCATAGTGACTTAAGTAGAGAAAGAAAAGACCGTCCTTGTGCCGGTCGATGAATTCTATTGCTTCAAGGTTGCACCGGTCGACGAGGTATTCTTTGCCGGGCAGACGCTTGTTGATTTCTTTGTTGAAGTGATATGGATGAAAGTAACTGCCGCCGCTGATACCGCGGTTTTCGGAGACAATCACTTCGTCAAAGCCGTGCCGAGTCGGTGGGACTTCCTTCGCACCGTGGTTGGCATAACCGGTTAGGTGCCACTTGCCTATGATGCCTGTAGTGTAGCCGGCCATTTTTAACATCTCGGCGATAGTGATATAGTCGGTCGAAAGGTGGTTTTCATCGTTTGGGCGAAGGTAATCTGTTATCCCCACCCTTGCCGGATATTGGCCCGTCATCAGGGCTGCGCGATAAGGCGAACAGACGGGGGCTGATGCGTAAGCGTCGGTAAACATGGTGCCCTGGGCGGCCAGTTTGTCGAGGTTGGGCGTTTCATTAAATGTGTTGCCATAGCATCCCAGCTCAGCCCAGCCCAGGTCATCGGCCAGGATTAAAATGATATTGGGCCTTTGGGCGGAAGCCTTGTCCGAGATTAGTGCTGAGTTGCTTAGACTGCCCTGCATCGCCAGCGTCACAGTCCCCAGACCTACGGATTTCAAAAAATCGCGGCGGGAACATCGTAGTTTTCTACAGATTATTTGCTCTGTTTGTGGTTTGTTGTTTTTCATTTTGACTGGCCTGTATCAATTATCTGCAATTGAAGGATTTTTCTCGTTTTATTAGTCACCCTGGTTCGCTCGCTTATTCTTATGGGCCAAAGCCAGATGATTTTTTCAGAATCTTCGATAACAAGCAGCTTCCGGCGCAGGTGGTGCGGGACTTTTGCCGCGGTCAGAAATTTGCCAATCTTCTTTTCCGCATCCAATCCCAACGGCCAAAACCTATCGCCTGCCTTGCGAGAACGAACCGTTAGAGGTAATTTAACTTTATCCCAATCAAAACACTCGATACAATTGTTTTCTTCGGTTTTGAATTTCTCAATTCGGTTGCCATCAGCTTCAAGAGTAGCTGCCTGGATTAAAAATCGGCCGAATTTCGTCTTCCCCGGAACTTGCAACGGGGTACTGTTTCCGATTAGCTCGTCATGAGGAGATATTGTTTCAGGCCGAGCAAAAATCAGATTGCCGTATTCTCTTCGGACGACAAAACCGGCGGGCAATTCGATTTTCCTGCCGCCAACATTTTGTTCAGCTAACCGCAATATCTTTTGGAAATGCAGGCGCGTCAAATCCCGCTGGCCGCAGCCAATAGCAGTGAGACTTCTTCGAACCAGCTCAACCTTTACCGGAACAGGGTGAGTTAAAAACATCTGCAAGTTCAGCTTTAGCACGTTGGCCGGGCAATCGGTGAGTTGGGGCCAAGCCTTGTTGGCACAATTGCAAACCATGTTATAAAACTTGCGCGATGAGGCAGCCAATTCGGACAATTGCTCCACGAGAGAGCCTGTGCAATCCTGTTGTAAAGCCGGGAGTAGTCGATGCCGAATAAAATTTCTGGTATATGTACAATCAGCATTTGTATGGTCCCGGCGCCATTTTAGATTTCGCTTTTTCAGGTACTCGATAATCTCGTCACGTGTTACAGAGAGCAACGGCCTTATAAACCGAATATCGTCGGCAAAGAGCCGCGTCGGCCAGATACCGGCAAGGCCGCGAAAACCCGTCCCACGAACCAGGCGATGCAAGACGGTCTCGGCATTATCGTTTTTATGATGTGCGGTTGCTATGGAGTTGCAGTTGCCGGCCTTTGCAATATTTAGCAAAGTTTCAATCCGCATCTGCCGAGCGGCGGTCTCGATGGATAACTTGTTTTTGCGGGCAAACCCGCGTACATCCAACTTCTTTGTTGTTATGGTCAGCTTAAGGTCGCGAGCCTGCGCGGTAACAAAATCCTCGTCCACATCCGCATCAGCACCCCTTAACTGATGATTAATATGGGCACAAACAAGATCGGAACTCAAGATGTTTTCTGTCTTCAGCACGTGCATTACATACAGAAGCGCGGTGGAATCAGCTCCTCCGGAAACCGCCAACAAGACCCTTTCCGCCGTGTCAACAAGGGAGTTTTCCTTGATAAAATCGGCGACTTTTTTTTCGAATTCCAACGGCATTGTCATTCACAAAAAAAACGGGCCTGCTATCCAACCAGGCCCGAAACTCTAACAGAAAACTTTCCCTCAAACATTCGTCAACGTCATTGGGTTCCTTCCTCGCCTTTGGTCAACTCGTTGATTCGAAGTTGCGCAAAATCCCTGTAAGTCTGAGGCATAGCTTCATCCACGACAGCCTGGCGATAAAGCTCAAGTGCCTCTGTTCTTTGGTTGAGTTGTTTATCCAAAACTTTTGCCGCCTTATACTTTGCAGGAAGGACTGTATAACGGTCCCACTGATACACCCTTTTGTAGTACAAAACAGCCAATGTGTAGTCTTTGAAATGCTCATAAATTCCAGCAGCCCTGTATGCGGCATCATCGATCTTGTCGCTGGAGCTATGCTTCTCTATCAACTGGAGGTATTTATTCAAAGCCAACCGCAACATCTGATCGTCTTTAATAAAGAGCGTTGAGGCCTTTTGTTCAATCTGCAAAGCTTCATCGTAGAGTGCATCTGCTTCGGAGATGGAAGTAACGGCTTTCAAATTCGCAACTTCTCCTACAACGTGGTATGTATATTGTGGAATAGAGTCCAGGCCTGTGAGCTCCTTTTTAGCCCATTGAAGTTTCATATCATTACCCATCTTGGTATAGAACTTTACGAGCAATTCAAGTCCCTGCCGATATGCCTGCCGATTAAGCGCCATCTGCTCGATGAGATCTGACTCACTGGTATCGGTAACCGAAATTACGGGAGCCGGCCCCACGTGAGGGGGCGCAAGCTGGCTTCTGCCACTGTCAATGCCCGTGCAGCCAACCAGCACATTCAATAATACTATAAGCACTGCGGTTAAAATTGTCCTTGCCATAATGGCCTCCTTTCAACCTTGAACCCAATCTTACGGATACAAGTTAACAACTTTAAATCTCTACAAGCATATACTGTATCAGGATAAAATCAATCTTCAATTATCAATTAATACAAGTGCCCGTCAAGGATAAAGTCTTAAAAATATTCGGGCCTGTGCCAGTTTCTAATTATCTATGCAAATGTCCCGTCCAGAGCCGGTTTTCAAATCATTTGCCTCCAACCTCAAAAACCGTTCCGACATCAGCAAACAGGCCCGACAGAACAGGCTGCAGAGTGAAATACTGTAAAATCTTTTCAAAAAGAGGGGGTTATCGGCCTTTTTTCCTGCCGGAACAGGCTGAATTAATTTTTATCGCTGTTTTTCAGGAATCGTTGATGGCTTATTCTATTTGAAGCTCTCCATTCGCTCCCTGATTTCCTGCTGTTGGTAAAACTCAAGTTGTTCCTTGATTTGCAGGGCAAGCTGCTGGTCTCCGGCAGCGAGAGCGAGATTGAGTGCTTTTTCTGCAGATAAAATGGCCTTTCGTAATTGGCCCTCATTGGCATATCTTATCGCCAGGAAATGGTGGAGTATGGGCGATTTATCAAGGGCTGGTTCAATAGAGATGGCTTTTGAGTAATGCCTGAGAGCATCATCTGTTTTCCCCTCGGCAGCGAGAGCGACGGCAAGGTCGTAGTGAAGTTTGCCTTCGGCCGGTGAAAGACGGACGGCCTCGGACAAATGTACCGTGCTCCGGCTGATGTTTCCGCTGTAATACAACGCCAAGCCAAGGTTGTAATGCATGCCAACGGCGTTGTACTGCTGATCTACGCCCTGTGGCATACGCCGTAAAGCCTCTGAGAGATGGTTGACGGCCTGGTCATATTTTCTCTGGTGCAACAGCGCCATCCCGAGGTCGTGGTGCACGAGTGCATTGTCGGGATCAAGTTTTATGGCTTTTTCCAGGTGTGCCATTCCCTCCTCAGATTTTTCTTTGACGTTGTACAGAAGAAAACCTATCTTCAGGTGGGCCTCGACATTATTCGGATTTATTTTGAGCGCTTCCCTATATTCAGCTATCGCGTTGTCCGGCTCATTCTGTCTGAAAAACTCATTACCAGCTCTAACAAATGAATAATCGTCAAGGAATTTTTCGCGGATTTTCCTGATTGCGGTGGGCTTTGCGTTTAAAAACTCCGGTATGTTGGCCGCCCTGTCCGGAGCGGTAAAGTGTTCCAAGAGGACGGCAGGAGTGCTGCGTCCCTGTTCGTCGATATGGGTGAGGAAAAGCTGCGTGTAGGCCGAATTTGCTTTTGAGGAAAACACGAGCCATCTGCCGTTTGGCGAGAAACTGTGCCAGGAGTTCATCCGGCTTGTGTTGGCGCGCAATCTCCTGACCTGACCTCCCTGGGCCGGGATTATGTAAAGCTCGCTGTCGGGCTGAAGCAGCATATAACTCTTGGCTTTGCAGAACACAATCCATTTGCCATCGGGTGAATACTTCGCGAAGTAGTTGCTCATACCGTTGTTGGAAGCTCCCTCAAGGGGCTCGGGTTTGCCGCCTTTTCCGTCATTATACGGAATCCTGTACAAGTCGAAGAGGAAGGGCCTTCCATCTTCGGTGAATTCTTTGCATTCCTCGCGGGTCAGCAGCACCTTGCCCTTACCGCTGGTTTGCTTGAGGTCGTAAGCTTTGGCCCTGGCAAAAACGATGTATTTGCCATCGGGGCTCCAGGATGGATTGCTCTGTACGTAATTGGGGTCATCCGCTCCCGGCAGTGACTGAAAGGTCTGCATTTGCCGATTATATAGACACAGAATACCCCTGATTGGGAAAAACAGTTGGGAGAAGGCAAGGGGCTGCATCGGAACAAAAACAGACTTATCTTTGACTGTGCTGACGACAACTTTTCCGTCCGGAGAGACCTGAGAGAGCAAACCGAAGGTCTGCTCTCCATCCTTCTTCCTATAATCGTTCCAGGTTATGATGTCGCTCGTAGCAAGAACCATTTTTTCTGCGACGTTTGCAATGACGTACGAGCCTTTACTGTTTGCATAATCCACATCCATCGCGAAGGTTCTGCCGGCTTTACAAAACGAGTGACAGTTGCCACATACCGGCAATTTCTCCAGGACAACGGGCGGCTGACGCGGCGAAGAGACTGCCCCAAAACGCCACTTGATGCGAGAGGGGTCTTTTACGGCATTTAGAAAGGGCAGGTCCACTTCACGATAAAACAAGGGAGCGCCGACCTTGTCTTTGGATGTGCTGATAGAGATGCGGTCTCCGGAGAGGATTTTTGTAGGTGTCGAGCTATTGACACCCAGCACGGTAATTTCCGCCTCCTTTTCCAGGGTACGCTTTTTTATTGTCTCCCATTCTTTTACCCCGGGCCTCCACTGCTGTTTGGCAGTTACGAAATTCATACGCCCCTTGTCGTCCCGGAAATTGATAGTGACCAGCCAGGCGTCGGACCCGGATTTGTCCTCCTTCCAGCGAAATACAGGGGGCACAATTTCGGGAGGGAAAACCGCCTCATTAAAAGGATATTTAATCGTCAATCCGCTGTATTGCCCACCATCCTGATAGGCAGCCAATACATCCTCTACCCGGACGCGTGGCTTGAGGAAGACAATGAGCACGGCCGCTGCAATAACGACAGTCACTATACCAACGCCCATAACCATATATACGACTGATTTACGCATAAGTCCTCACGAGGGCAATGTTCTTATCTGGCTGCCTGCCGAATTTCGGGTTGAAATTTCCTTCTTTGTGATTAAATGAAGTGGCAAACGGATAGTCTTCTTAAAACAATGTTTCCGATTCGAACTACACATTATATAAATTATAACATCGTTTTTAGTAAAAACAAGCTTGAGGTCAAACTCGCGCTCTTTCATTAAGGAAACCTGCGTGGTGTAAATTGATATTATTTGTTGTTGTTTCCTGAGTGCCGTTTATTTATTAGTAACGCTTAATCATGTTTTTGATTATTTCTGCGAGTTCTTTGTCGTTGGCGGCATTAGCAAGGTCGAGGGCTTTTCCTGCAGTTCTCAAGGCTTCCTCTAAGTTATCCTTTTGGCGCAGCGCCATCGACTTAATCAACCATGCTATGCCGGAATCCGGGTAGTTTCTTATTTGATCGTCCATATCTGCAATAATTATGTCAGGATTAAACAAGCGGTGTTTCAATGCCTTCTCTATATCCGACAAACAATCGTCCCGGAGTTCGAGGAGAGGTTTGTAGCCGGGGATTAGCTTTAAGCCATGAAAGCTGCACTGTAATTTCGTAAGAAATGCCTGTTCTCCGTGTGCTTTCAATATTAAGGTCGCGGCCTGATAACGTAAATCAAAGTCCTTGCGCCATTGTTCCCGCTCACTTTGACCCAGTCCATCCCAGTCAATATGCTTTAAAATCGAACCTCTCCGTATCGTCTGAATTAGAAGCGGGAAATAAGCCGGCAGGACCAGGTTCTTTGAGTCGAGATTGAATTCAAGATACGGTTTATAGTCACTATTGATTTGAAATTCCCCGAGGTATCTTCGTATGTCCCCTTTGTCCCCGATATAGCATGTTAAAACATCAGCACTATTTTCAATATTCAAATACTCTACACTGTTGCGCACGTTTTCTTTTCCGAGTTCATCGTCGATACGTTTTGGTGAAAAAAGCTGTTCATCGGCAGAACCTACGAGATAGAAAAATACGAAAGGTTTTGTCGTCGGAAACCATACCGTCACATGGGGAAATACCTCCAGAAAAGTTCCCAAGATACTATCGAAGTTTGACTTTGGATGACCTTGCAGGTGTAACTTGGTCATAAACAACCCGCCGGGATTCAAATGTCTCAGTGCGCTTTGAAAATGCTCCTTAGTAAATAAGGGCGCACTTCCCGAAGTGGAATGAACATTAGAATCATTGAGGATGATGTCATATTTTCTGTCTGTCAAATTGAGATAATTCTTACCATCCATATATATCATGTTGACTTTTTGGCTTAACTGCTCGCCGAGGTTAATGTGCTTGAAGAATTTGACGGCAATTTCGGTTACTTCCGGAGCGATTTCCACGCAATCGATCCGACGAAGTTCGTGTTGAGCCAGGCAGGCAGTGGTTTCCCCTGTCCCAAGTCCGAAAGTCAGTACATCTTTGGGGTCGCTGTGCATCAAGACCGCCAGATGGCCGAGCGTTTTCTGCGCCGAACGATGAATGTCATCACCGGCCATTTCAATGTGGTCTATCGCCATCAACAAACTACCATCGTATTTTCTGGTGACCGCGACCGTCGTTGTAAGGCCCTCTTTTACAGACAATATCTCGCCGGTATATGTCTCATCGAGACTCCATCGAAACATTTCCGCCGGTATTATGGCTGCTATCACTGTCAAGACAACAACTGTTGCTATAGAGCCGATTCGCAGCGCTATGCCCGGCTTTGAGTGAAAGATCTGAACCATCGCCCCTCCAAGCCATATCCCCGCCAGACCAAGAACCATGATCGAAAGCTGTACGCCCATCAACGGGATTAGAACAAAACCGGTCAGCACTCCACCCAACACCGCACCAATGGTATTGACACCGTAGACAGTACCGGTGGTTTGCCCCACTTTGTGCCGGAACCTGCCCCATCCCTGTAACGCCAGCGGGAAACCGATTCCCATAACAATCGCCGGCAGAAGAAACAGGAAGACGCTGTGAAACAGGGGTAAACTGGCCTTGCGAATACTATCCATACCTAATGAATCCGCAAGCAGGGCGGTAACAGTTGATGTTTCCCTTAAGAATGAAAACCACGTCCTGAACCAGGGAATATAGAATATACCCAATGCCCCCAGGCAGGTCAAACTCAGCCCAAAAGCGACTGCAGGATTGCTCAGTCTTTTCGATAAACGACTCCCAATCCACGCACCAAGCACATTGCCCACGAGATATACAGTCAGCACCGCCGAAAATACATAGGTAAAGCCACCTAATGGAACGACAATGCTGCGCATCCAGATAAGCTCGTATCCTATGCTTATTAATCCACTGAGGAAAAAACCGGCTGCCAGCACATATTGCCTGCTCATTCTTGCTTCTGCGATGTCGGCATGGGATTTCGGGGCTTCGGTCTTTTGTTCGGTTCTTCTGATGGCAGACTCATGAGAACGGGACAGCATCCACCCGCCAAAGGCCACAAACAGATTGATACCTGCCGCAATGTACAGCGTCCCCATCACTCCCACCATTCGTATGAAAACGAACCCCGCCAGGAAACATCCCAGAGCCGCACCCAATGTGTTTAATGCATATAATCTACCAACGAAATGCCCGACACGCTGCTCCAATGTGGTAACGTATCGACCTAAAAGCGGCAGTGTGCTGCCCATAAGCATCGTGGGCACTAACAGCAGAAATGCCGACACCACGGCTTGTACGAAAAGTAGTCCTGTAGGGGAGGGCTGATATTTCACGAAAAACCAATGGTAGGCACCATCTGCTAATCGCATGGACCACGGCATCAACAATGCGGAGATAGTCACGAGCACTTCAAGTAACGCGTATAAACGCAGTTGCCTGCCTACGCGGTCCGCATATCGGCCCATAATCAGTGCGCCAAGCGCCAAACCTGCCATAAACATGGACACAACAATGCTCGAGGCATACACTGTGTTGCCCAGTGTCAGTTTCAGGAGGCGTACCCACACTACTTCATCAATTAGAGAGCAAGCACCAGAGCAAAAGTATATTAACATCACAGATGTAATCCCGATGCGTTTAGTTACTATTGCCTTATCATTCCGAGTGTGTTTTTTATTTTTTTTACGTCTCATCTGCACCTAAGCTTTTTGTTACTCTGTGTCGTAAAGTTGATGAGTTATGAAATATTTCGCCTAACACTTGCTCCTCTTGGCATTAAGCAGGACATAGAATTTCTGCCGTTTGAGCGTTGAGGCTGCTCTGTCAATTTTCGTAGTGAGGATTTTCTTAAACCGACATTTCACATTTAAATCAAGCTCAGCTACGCCGCTAAGCTACTCTCATATAGCAAATCGGCCTTATGATTATAGTGCTTGTGGTTGTTTCTGTCAAAGCTGCCCGTTAGCTTAGACACAGACAGCAGGCTTTATATTATCGGGCATCTCTCGCTGTGCTTGCCTGTCCACTATTTGTGTCACTTCGTTTTTTTTTATTCACACTAAGGCTTTTTCAAAATCCTTGACTTTGGGTGGTTTTTTGCCTTTGGCGGCAGCAATTTTATGTCCTTCCGCTCTTAAGTGTGCAGCCTGGGCCTTAGCGCCTCCGGGGAGTTTTGGGTTTAAGCTGCCATCTGTTTTAATCACCCGCCAATAAGGTGTAATGCGTTTTTTACCCGCGAGCAGGTCTTCTTCGGCGGTTTCAGCGGAAATGCGAATAAAAATGCCCGTGGTTAGCGGACAGGTCGAGTCGGCTTTGAAATCTTTGGCAAGCTGCTGCCTGATTTGTCCTACAGTGACCAGCTTTCCTTTTCTGACTTTTCGGATTAGCCCGTCAACAAGCAGAGGTGTGGGGACAAGGATCCTTCTTCCACCGAAGCGTTTTTCCCACTTCGCAGGGCCATTTACGACTTTAGGCAGACCTTCCGGGTGATTTTCCAGCTTTTGACGCCAGCTTGTGCGTGATTTGAATTTACAGCTCATTTGCTACTTCACATAAGACACAGTTATTGCAGCTTTTAATAGCGCCTACGCTTATCACCCGGCCTAACGCCTAACGGCTGGATAATAACAGACAAACTCCTTCGCCATTGGTCTGCGATCCCGGTCACGTTCACAAATTACGATTTTTGTCAGACCTTCTCCGGCACGACGAACGGCTCGCGGTAGTTGCGCTTGACGTACATATTGGCCATATCGCTAAGCTCGCCCGTGAACTTCTCGGTCTCCGGATCCATCGTCAGCATTGGTCCCATTGTTATGGGCTCTTTTTCGAGGTCCACCTCATTGACCTTGAGATGCTCGAGCATCCTCTCGAACGAATCCATCACGTACTCATTGTCGATCATCTTCCTGGCCTCGCTTACCGGCAGTTTCTTTCCCATCCGGTAAGAGACGTTGCCCATGTGGCATAAGGCGCTGGAAAGGTGGCCCTTTTCAATATCGGCGTTGAGGTCGCTAAC
>JAOUFU010000218.1 GCA_029858035.1 Phycisphaerae bacterium | reverse complement strand
CTGCGAACCGCATCAATGAAGTTCTGGTGGTGGCTGCCGCCGCCGCCACCGCTGATCTGTTTGTCGGTTCTTTTGTCGTTGTTATCCCAGACCCAGCCACCGCCGTCACCCGCGGCCCAGTAGCCGTTTTCACATTGTACGATGACGCCAACGCGTGTGCCTGTACGACGCCAGTTGTCCATTGATTTGTCGCCCATTTTGCGAGGCAGGCCGCGAACCTCAAAGATCAGCGGAACTGGCTTGTAATCAAAGAACACGATTTGTGTATTCGCCGTCTCGCCGGCATCGTTAACTCTGAATCTGCCGCCGAAGCTCATCACGCGAGGCGCCAGCTTGGGATCACCCAGCGCCCAACGGCCAAGGTCCATCTCGTGGATGCCCTGGTTGCCGAGGTCACCATTGCCTGTGTTCCAGACCCAATGCCATTTGTAATGTAACTCCTTTCTTCGCAGCGGCATCATATCGGCGGGTCCGCACCACAGATTATAGTCCACACTCGACGGCGGAGAAACCGGCCCGTTCGTGCCGTTCACAATCCCATTGGTGCCTTCGAAACGAGCCTTGTAGCACAAAGAGCGAACCCACTTGAGGTCGCCAAGGTTCCCTTCTCGAATCCACTTATAGGCGTCCATGTGGGCCTGGGAAGAGCGTTTCTGTGTCCCGGTCTGTACGATGCGGTTGTATTTCCTGGCGGCTTCGACAATCTTGCGGCCTTCCCAGATGTTATGTGAGACGGGCTTTTCGCAATACATATCTTTGCCGGCCTGACAGGCCCAGATTGATACGAGGGAATGCCAGTGGTTGGGGGTTGCGGTGGTGACTGCATCGATCTCCTTGTCGTCGAGCATTTCACGGGGGTCCATATAGGTTTTGAGCTTTACATTGTTTTTCTTTTCAAAGTCACTTGCCCTTTTCTCGACATGGTCCTTGTCCGCATCGCAAATCGCCACAAGACGGACGCCGGAGAGCTTATGAAAATAACCCATGTGGCCGCCGCCCTGGCCGCCCACACCAATGACGCCTATGCGAATGTCGTTATTCGCCCCCAGCACGCGGTAATGCGGGGCCAACGCTATTGATGCGCCGACGGCCATCGAACTTTTGATAAAATCACGACGAGTAATGCTACTCATAATACTTCCCTACCTTTCCTTTATCAAGTTTTACAATAGTCTTATCCAGAATATCCTGGAATCGGCTCTGTGTCAATTATTTTACAGGCTTGGTTGCAGCATATTGTCGGTAATGTTCGGCCACTTTAGCCTGTTTTTCATCACCATTATGGAAATAGAATCGATACCTGAAGGTCAAACTTTCACCGGCCGGTATAGTAATATCACCGACACCTGCTGGTTTTTTCTCAAAGTCATGCACGCCGAAGGGATTGGCCGCAAACAATCCGTAAGTTCGAACGTGCCACCAGGTTGGGTGCTTCGGATTAGTGGGATGGTCGAAAATGGCCACTCCGACTATGTCGCCATTCACGGGGCCGTAGTAATCGCACCAGGCTGCGCGTTTACCCCATGCAGCACCGTCACGATTCCCCTCGCTATTGATAATATGCCCCTTGCCGACTTTTCCTTCCACTCGCATCGTCGGCGCTAAACGTATCGCCATCGAGCCTTCCTTTGTATCGCCCATAACGACCTCGCCGTTGGATGCATGGATGGTAATTTCGAAGTCCATTACTTGTCCATCCGGGCGATTGTAGAATCTTTGTGTACGAGTGTCGGTACAAATGACCTTCCCATCGCGTGCAATCCATTTGTTGCGTGACTGAATGATACCGACATCCCGGCCGGATGTAATCTTTTCGAACTTTTCATGGACGATTTTACCTGACCCGCCGCCCTCACTCCAGAAATCGTGGCCATTTACTTTGCCGTGGGTAAACCACAGCGAGCGGTGATGTTTATGGTCCTTCTCTTCGTTCTCGCCTTCTTTCATAGGCCAGTGTCGGATAACAGAGACACCTGTCGGGCCAATCACGGGATAAAAAAACGGACGCGGCACGTCCTGGTAGTTGTACTCTGTGAAAAGCTTGCCATTGATTTCAACTTTCAGCTTATTGTCTGCTTTGACAATCTTCACCCCCTGCCCTTGCTTGATTCCGCCTGTCTGTGCTTTTGCCACCATCTGCCCAAAAACCTGCCGCTGTTCGGCCAGCGCCTTGACCCTGTCTTTCGGGTTCGTGCGTGCTTCCAGCAGTATCCACCCGGCGTAGTCAATCCCGACAAACAGATTCATCAGGTCCTGATAGGGATAGTCGCCGACGTTTAGCTCGCGGACGTGTGCAATATCACTGAAGCGGTCCTTGACAAGGTTGAAGTTGTACTCCAAGCCTTCGCCCTGTAGGTCCTGTGAGTTACAGTTCCAGCAGACTCCGACGTTTGGATGGTCGGCGACATCCATAATCGCCTTGATAATCGGCAAAGGCGAGCACCCGCCATGTACCTCGAGGCGGACCTTCTGGCCGATCTCAGCCCCGAACCGGCCAATCTCATTGAGTGATTTGCCGATTTGCTCGATTGTCTTTTCTTGTGGTACGTTCTTAGGCAGGTCATTGGGCTTGACCTTCACACCGGAGCCGCCCACGTCACGACTAAGCTGTAGGTACTGTTTTGCGCCTTCGATGTCTCTCTGGAGCTTTGCAGGGTCAGCGTGGTGGAAGGCGAAGTTTGTGCCCAAACCCACCAGCTCAACGGGGCTGTCGTCGAATCGTTTCCTGACATCGCGCCTTTGTTGGGCGTTAAGGTTTGATTCGACACCATGCGCATGCTCGGTTCGCAGCTCAACGCCCAGCACTTTGGTCTTTTCGCAGTTGGCAATCAGCGTCGGCAGGTCCCAGTCTCTGC
This sequence comes from Phycisphaerae bacterium, assembly GCA_029858035.1. GTDB lineage: Bacteria > Planctomycetota > Phycisphaerae > Sedimentisphaerales > Anaerobacaceae > CS2-K091. Next base: position 4,646 of record JAOUFU010000218.1, on the reverse strand, counting down.
CCCACAGGTAGGTAACCAGACCCAGTTTCATCTTCGAACCCGGCCCGTTGCCGGCCAGAGCCAGCATTTTACCCAGGGGTCCGGCAGTAATTGCAGCGGCACTTAGGCCAATCGACTGCTTTAGAAAATCACGGCGTGTATTTCGAATTGTACTCATATTTGCCCTTTCTATTAAGGATATGCTGCCAGGAAACAGGTTTTTGGGCATTTCCCTGAAGTCTTGATACCAATCGTTCAGCCCATCCTCATGCATCCAGTTTAGCAAAGGTCATATTATTTGCAATTTAGGCCGATTTGTCAAGCGAATTCTGGGGGAAATTAGGGGTAACAGACGGTTGCAAAAATCAGCTTTTGCCCATTGATTCGGCCAATTTACGCACTCGATACTACTATTGACTACAAAATCCCGAACACGATTTGAGAATTGCCCTTACACTCCTCTAATTTCAATTGAGACAAGGACCTTTCTGCAGGTGCAATGATTTCCCAAATGGCATAAAGCGAATTTTAGAACGGAAAATGTATCCGGCAAGACCTGGTTTTCTATTTGGCCATAGCCAATCGTTATGTGAGGGAAAAAATTCTCGAAGCTTACTTTTTCGCGATAGTTCTTAATCCACAACAAGGTCGATCCCGCAACGGCCTGGTCACCATATATCATATCTTCGGTTACGTCGCTGCTTAAATACGGAGCAAGTTTGTCCATAACTTCTTCATGGAGCGACTGAAGCTCTTCTGTTTTTTCCACCTCGAAGACGGAAATTGTTTGGCCTTTGGAATTTCCTGAAGCCCGGATGCCGACAACTTTCAAATCCGGCAATGAAGTTTCTTTCGCAATCTCCTCCAAAACCTTCTCAACAGAGGCGATGTCCGCTTCTTCAATACAGCCCATAGCTAAGGAAATATGTGGCAGGCAATTTTCTTTATTCAACTCAATTTCGTTGCCGAATCTTTTCACTAATTCAGCGTTTATTTCAATGGCCTTATCCGTCATCGCCTCGTCCGGCAATAACACGACATCGACCGCTATTCTGCTCATATTTTCTTAAAACCTTAAAATATTGAACCTGCATCGAAACTAAAATCATTTTTCGGCGGTGATTACTGTGATAACTTCCTCGAATTGGGTTAATATCTTTTCGTTTTTTTGTCCGACGGCAATGTTGACTAAAAAAATCGTCATACAATTGGCCATAAAGCCGGGAACGATTTCATACATATACTCGCCCAACCCGATTTGCTTCCATACAATTAACACCACCGTTCCCATGACCATCCCTGCTAAAGCCGATTGCCAGCCGGTCTTTTTGGAAAAAAGCCCAAAAAGCACCAAAGGCCCAAACGCCGCCCCGAATCCACCCCACGAATAAGCCACTATACCAAGGATGGTGTCACTGGGCCGCAGCGCGAGGATTAAAGCAATGACCGAAATTATGATTACGCAGATTCTGCCCACTAAAACAATTTCTTTCTCGGTTGCGTTTTTCTTTATCGCCTTCTTATAGAAATCTTCGGTCAGTGCCGACGAGGAAACCAGAAGCTGCGAATCTATGGTTGACATAATAGCAGATAAAATGGCCGCGAGCATTATCCCTGCCAGCCACGGGTGCATAACCTCCCCTATCATATAGATGAAGACTTTTTCGTGCTCGCCTTCAGCAGCCAGATTGTCAAACATACCTATTCCGATAAAACCAACGATGACCGCCCCGCCCAGTGAGATAACAACCCAAACGATGGCTATCGTCATCGACTCAGGCAGCTTTGCTATAGATTTGACACTCATAAATCTCGTCAGGATATGCGGCTGGCCGAAATAGCCCACGCCCCAGGCCATCATAGATACAATCGCCAACAGGCCGGCCGTTCCCTTTGCCGGCAGCAGGCTGGTCGATATCCCTTTCAATTTCATTGCCTGGCTTATGGATTCGGCGCCTCCGACCTTTAGATATGCAACTGACGGCACTACTATCAAAGCCAGCACCATAAGCGAGCCCTGGAACAGGTCGGTCCAGCACACCGCCAAAAAACCGCCAAGAAAAGTGTAAGCGATTATTATCGAGCCTCCGATGATTACCGCCGTGCCGTATTGAATACCGAAAGTCGAATCAAGCAGATGCCCTGTAGCCTGCAAGTGCGCCGAGGCATATATGGTGAAAAACAATAGAATGATTATAGCCGAAACCACCCGCAAAAGTCCCGTCGGGTCACCAAAGCGCTGCTCAAAAAAGCAAGGCAGCGTTATCGTATCGGTCTTCTGCGTATACACTCTAAGCCGGCCTGAAACCAGCTTCCAGTTCAGAACCGTCCCTGCGAAAAGCCCTATCGCTATCCACGTCTTTCCCATCCCTCCCAGGTAAATCGCCCCCGGAAGGGCCATCAGGAGCCAGCCGCTCATGTCGCTGGCCTGAGCCGAAAGCGCCGTCACCCACGCCCCCATACGGCGTCCACCGAGCAGATAGTCCTCTATGCTCACCGACTTTCGATAAAAATAAAACCCGATACCCAGCAGCAGAATGAAATAAATTATAAATGTCACCAAGGTTGGAATCGGCATAGATCGACAAATCCTAAACACTTAATACTATGAACCAAATACTATCAACTATTAAAGACTTCCTCGTCTTCTTTTCGCCACGCGGGGTCCACGATACATAAAAAAATCAAATCAGAATCACCGGTATTTTCTATATATTGCATCGACCCCGGCGGAATATAAACGGCACACTCAGGACCAACTTCGAAAGATTCTTTGTCTATATGCATCAAGCCATTGCCTGCTATTATGTAATAGACTTCAGACGCTTTGAGCCGATGCGGTTTCGTTGCCTTACCTGGTGGGACCTTTGCATGAGCCAGGCTGTAACGAATTTGTAAATCCTCTTTTTCAGGATGCAAAAGCTCACGCAAAATCGAATCATCACCTGCGATAACTTCTTCGCAGTCCTTGACGTGTTTTAAGAACATAATCAGTCTCCAAACAGAATCGAAGCTTTGTCTTGAGTAAAGAAAGTTCCGGCAACACAGGCGGTCATAAGACAGGCCAGGGTTGCCGCCAATAATGCGCGAAGTGCAGACACTGCTATATTGCGGGTCCTGTCCGGTGCCAATGCACAAACACCTCCAACAAAAATAGCCATCGAGGCAAGATGGGTAAATCCACATAAAGCGTAGGTGGTAATCACCGCTGAACGCTGCGGATGCTGCAATAAATTTGTTTCCAGGGCGGTTGCTAAATCCTTATAAGCCACAACTTCAGTGACAATTATACGCTCCCCGATAATTTTGGAAATCTCTGACGCATCGGAAACAGGAACACCCAGAATTATTGTTACAGGGTAAAAGATATAACCAAAAATTGCTTTCAAAGAAAGCTGGTTTTCAAGGCCAAACACCCATGTACCCAAAGCAGAGACGAAAATATCAACGAGAGCGACCAGGCCCAATACGGCTATAAGCAGGGCCACAATGCCGAATATCATTTTGACGCCGGCATTTGCCCCGTTAATAATCGCTTCAAAAAGGCTGTTGTCCTTTTCGTAAAAGGCCCGAACGTTTACACCCAGCGTTACCGGCGTCTGGGCCTCAGGAAAGATAATCTTTGACATAACGAGTGCGGCCGGCGCTGAGAGCAAAGAAGCCGAGACCAGATGGCCTGCAATCTTTGGAAACTGCGGTTCTAAACTAAAGACATAAAGGGCCAGAACGTTGGAAGAAACAGTGGCCATGCCCGCAGTCAGAATGGTGCAGAGCTCTGACGGCGTCATCCGGGCAAGATAGGGCTTGACAGTCAGCGCCGATTCAATGCCCACGAAGATATTGCTGGCGGTCACCAGGGATTCTGCACCGGATATTCTCATTAGCTTCGTAAAGACATAAGCAAAGGCCCTGATGACCAGAGGCATTATTCTCAAATAGTACAAAATCGCAATCAAGGCCGAGAAAAAAATGATTGTCGGAAACGCCTGAAAAGCCAGAATAAACCCAAGTGACTTCTCGCCGGTCTCGCTTTCTGCGCCCGGTGGAATGGCCAGGGGGCCGAACACAAACTTTGCCCCGGCGGACGCAGAATCCAGGACTTTTACCACTACATCATTTACAACCAGAAATAATTTTGAGCCAGCAGGGACAACGAAAATAAATAGTCCAATTAATATTTGCAGCACAATCCCCCATATAATGACCCGCCAGTTCATGTTCTTTTTGTCGGCCGAGAAAAGCCACGCAAAAGCGATTAAAACAAATATCCCGGCGAAACTAACAAGATTATAAACATCCATAACTACCTCACCACACTTGCGCCTGTTACCGACTTTGGCCTTTGGTCAATGCGAGGCCGCCTGAGGCGGACGAAGCAATTTCATATTCAACTCCAAAATTTCTTTTGGGAGATATCTGTTCCCATGACGATTTTTTCCAGATTCGGATAGGCTTTTAATAAACCTTCGGGAACGAGCTGCTTTTGGCCGCTCAGTAATGCCTTTAACTCAAGGGCATTGGCAAGCTCGGCGCCCCGATAATGGTTGTTAGCGATAATCGTAAGTGTCTCAAAGGCATTGGCCAGTTTATCGATCCTTTGTTTTATTTGGTCAAGCTCCTCGCTGTTGTAATAGTAATCGTAAGTTTCGTCTCTGCTGGCCTGCTTG
>JAOUFU010000360.1 GCA_029858035.1 Phycisphaerae bacterium | reverse complement strand
TCCTGGCCCCCTTCGGAACAAAAGCCGACACGCTCCGCCGCCTCGCAATCGCCCTGCTCGAAAGAACAAGATAAGAATATATGAAGACGGATGGAGCAGAAAAAATGAAAACGCCCCGCATACTATTGGTCGTATTCCTGCTTTTGTCGACAGCCTGCATACCAACATTCGGAAAACCCGCGAAACAAATAAGGGTGGCCGCTGCCGCAGCAGAAATTATAAGCGATGATTCGATGGAAATCGCCGGAGGCATTTCTCCCGGCCATGTCGTGGGGCAGGAAGGCAAGCTCAGGGCGTCTGCGGTAGTTATCGAAGCAAACACTAAGGCTTGCATCGTTTCATGCGATGTCCTCGTTCTGCAGCGGGACATTCTCGACGATGTTTGCAGAAAAATCGAGGCCGAAGAAAACATTCCTTTTGAGAATATTCTTATCACATCCACTCACACCCATCACGCCCCGACAACCGTCACCGTACACGGGTATAAACGAGATAAAATCTTTTGCCTGCGTGTAAAAGATGCCATTGTATCGGCCGTCCACAAAGCCAACCGGAAGCTGAAAAATGCCCCGCCGGCTTCAATGTATTTTCGGTTCGGCCAGGAATCCACAGTCGGTCAAAACAGCCGGCTGTTGCTAAAGGACGACACAATCTACTGGGTTGGCTCCAGGGCCGATGCCTTAAGACCAACCGGACCCTTCGACCCCGAGCTGCCGGTCCTCGCGTTCAAGCGGCCGGATGGCACTCTGGAAGCGATTCTTTTCAACCACTCTTCACACAATATCGGGGTTCGCAGCAGCGGCCGTTCTCCCGCCTTCTATGGATTGGCCGCACAGGAGCTGGAACAGGAGCTTGGCGGAACAACAATCTTCATCCCGGGAGCCTTCGGTTCCACTCATGTTCTCTCCCTTTCAATGGACGAAAGGATACTCAGGATCAAAAATGCCGTTAAGGAGGCTTTTTCCAAAGCCGAAAAGAGGCAAGTACCAACAGTAACCTCCGTGAAAAAACAGTTCAGCTACCGGGTAAGGAACTTTGACGAGGGTGCCGAGGAAAAGGCCGTTTCTTACTACTGCAATAAAAGACTGGGAGGCAATCCCGAAGATATTATCAAAGTATTTAGAAACATGAGAAAAGAGCTCGCAAAGCATCAGGGCGAGCTTCGCAAAACCTGGCTGCACGTTATACTCATTGGTGATATCGCGTTTGTCGGTGTACCCGGCGAATTATTCGGCCGGCCTGGAACCGAAATAAAACGCCGTTCTCCCTTCCGCTATACTTACGTCATCGCCCTGGCCAACGATTACATCGGCTATATCCCCGACGAACAAGCCTACGACTTGGGTGGTTACCAGGTATGGACGGGCTTCCACAGCCTTGTGGAACGCGGCACCGGCGAAGCAATTGTGGACGAAGCCGTAAGCATATTAGAAGAAATTAAAGCAAAAAAGCAAATGTAGTCTGATCTACCATCAACTACCCCCAACAATCTTTTTTGTCCTCAATCTCCGCCGACCGGACATCCTTTGATAAGCAGCAAGGACATCTGATAGCTGCGACAAATACCCGCTCGTCGCCACCTGCTCCCGCCCGGCCGGCCTCTTTAAGGTAAACCCGGCCTTCGTGTGTGACCGCAAAGCCTTGCGGCACCACGCGAATAAAGCTCGCCTTACACGCCTGGCAACCGAAAAAATATCCGGCCAGTATGTTCTCATTCCCCATCGAATTTGACTTCAAACCCCGAATCCCTGCATGCCTTAGCTTGCCCCAGCAAGTTTTAGGCAGGGGGCAGGGAACCACATACTAATCCTCCAATCCCAGCTTCCACTCACCTGTCCCTGCATGTCGTGGGCAGGGATCAACGCATCCATACACACTCCCTGTCATCCCGAGCGAAGCCCCCGTGCTTTCTTATGAAAGCACGGGGGCGAAGTCGAGGGATCCGGCCAATGCCTTGAATCCCATCTCCGCAGCACCTGTCCCGCCCCAGCCGGCCTAAATGGTTTTGAACCCTATGATTTGCACTTTTTTCCTAATTTCTTTTGCCGAGAGCAAAAAAACAGGTCTCTCTATAATTGCACGAATGTGCGCTTTTGATACGAAATTGGGCGTTATTTTGACAGGATTGACAGGATTAAGTTGATATCAGAAAAGGGGTTAAGAAAATTTTATTTTTTCCCGACTTTGTCGTCAGGTATGTGCGCTTTTGATTGATTTTTTTCAAAATCTTTACCCTTCTTAACGCGCAAAATCGCCCGCCCCGCCTGCCCCGTGAGACAGTGCAACGTTATCTTACTGGGGTGTTTTTCCCTCCGTTCAACTGTTTCACCGTCTCACCGTCAAACCGTTCACTCATCCTCCCATCTACTCATCTACGCATTCACACTCGTCAATTTTTGATACGAAAAAAGTGGCTTTTTTGAGATAAGTTGTTAGGATATAAGCAGTAAAAAAAAATGAAATTTCCATTTTTGCTCTTCAACTATATGTAGTATTTCTCGTAGTAAATAACTGAAATAACCGCTAATGACCGAATTACTGGATCAAATTGATAGCCCTGACGACCTCAAAAAGCTGTCTGCACCCCAGCTAAAGGTCCTGGCCGATGAAATACGCCGGTTCATTCTCAGCTCGGTCGCCCGGACCGGCGGCCACCTGGCCAGCAACCTCGGCGTAGTGGAATTGACACTGGCCCTGCACCACGTCTTCGATTTCAAGAAGGACAAGCTCCTCTGGGACGTCGGCCACCAATGCTACACGCACAAAATCATCACCGGCAGGAAAGACAAGTTCAAGCTCCTCCGCAAGGCCGATGGAATAAGCGGCTTTCCCAATCCCGCTGAAAGCGAGTATGACCAGTTCACCGTCGGCCACGCCGGCACCGCTATAGCAACCGCTATCGGGATGGCGTTAGGGCAGACCCGGCAAAAGGAAAATACCAAAATCGTCGCGCTGGTCGGCGATGCCAGTATCGTAAACGGCGTCTCCTTCGAGGCCCTAAACAATCTCGGCCTCGTCAAGAGGCAATTGCTGATCGTGCTCAACGACAATTCAATGGCAATAGACCCTACGCAGGGGGCGGTGGCAAAATACTTCTCAAAAATCCGGCTGAGCCAGACATACGAGGACCTGCGCAAGACCACTCATAACATTCTCGAGCACATGCCCGTCATCGGCAAGACTGTTGATGAAGCGGTCGAAAGAATCAAAAAGGGTATCCGAATGGTCCTGCCGGCCAGCCAGATGTTCGAAAGCCTCAATATCCCATACTTCGGCCCCGTTGACGGCCACGATATCGGCCCGCTTATTCAGTTGTTCAAGGCGCTGGCCGACCTGGAGCACCCCGCAATCCTGCACGTTTACACAAAGAAAGGCAAAGGCTTTCACCCGGCCGGCACCCAGCCGAGTAAATTCCACTCCACCGGCCCGTTCAAGATAAACAACCATAAAAGCGGTGAATGCGTCGAGGTTGAAACCGCCCCGAAAACCGGCAGGCCGACATTTACCAATGTCTTCGGCCGGCACCTGACCGAATTGGCTGAAAAAGACGAAAAAATTTTGGCGATTTCGTCGGCCATGTGTGACGGGACGGGGCTGGTGGAATTTCGCAGAAAATTCGGGGACAGGTTCTACGATGTTGGTATTGCTGAAAGCGCAGCGGTGGATATTGCCGCCGGGCTGGCAAGGAGCGGATTAAAGCCGGTGGTCTGTATCTATTCCACCTTTTTGCAGCGAAGCTTCGACCAGATATTCCAGGAAGTGGCGCTGCAGAATCTGCCGGTCGTATTTTGTGTCGACAGGGCCGGGTTTGTCGGCTCGGACGGGCCGACCCACCACGGGCTTATGGATATCGGCTACCTGCGGATGATGCCCAATATGGTGCTGATGGCGCCCGCAGACGAGACCGAGACGAAACTGGCCCTGGAATTCGCATTGAGCGAAGGTAAGCCGGTGGTTATCCGGTATCCGAAAGACCTTGTGCCGAAAGAAAAGTCGGTCAGGACGGCATGTGCCAAACCGTTCAAACTTGGCAAAAGCGTGGTTGCCAAAAAGGGCAAAGACTCGGCGATTGCGATTGTCAGCTATGGCAGCGTTTTAACCGAAGCGCTGGAGGCGGCCGAGCTGCTGGACAGGGACGGGATTGCAGCAGACGTGATAAACGCCCGGTTTGCGGCCCCGATCGATGAAAAAATTGTTCAGCTTCTGGAGAAGGGCAAAGCAATTATAACGGTAGAAGACCACACGGCCGCGTGCGGATTCGGCTCAGCCGTGCTCGAACTGGCCGCATCAAAAACAATGGGCGGCAAACAAAAGACTGGGGACAGTAACAAACTAAACAATATTCGCGTGCTTGGCGCACCGAGGCGGTTTATAAAACACGACACGCGGCCGACACAGCTTTCTCAGGCCGGTATAAATGCCGAAAAAATAGCTCAGACGGCAAAAGACCTACTTGAAAAGTAGGCAAAAACCTCAATGAGAAAGCAAAATTCGAAAAATTCGGGGAAATTGGGGTTGAATTGGCCCACCACGGGCGCGTCTGCGAGTTTGAATTGTCGCAACACGAAAATGCGGTTTTTTGTTACGGTGGAAATGGCGGTGCTGAGGCTTGCGCAGATTAACATGATTGAGAAATGAAATTTTTTAAATTTTAAAAATTGGGGGGAAATTGCGGTTTTTTCGGTTTCTTCTCGTGGGGATGTTTGTTTTTGGGCTGCAAATAGATTTTGATTAGTAGCTTGGGTGGTTTGGGTAAAAGGGGCAAGAAAAAAATGGTGCAAAAACTTGCAAAAGTATAGCGGAAAGTTGACAAAAGTAGTCAAAAAGCGCGCACTTTTTGTGCAAAAAGTTGCAGAAATTTGACATTTTTGTATTTTAAC
>JAOUFU010000359.1 GCA_029858035.1 Phycisphaerae bacterium | reverse complement strand
GTCTACCCCATTTTTTTTTGCGCAAAAAGCCTCATCTATTATTTAGTCCGAAAGCAACCAGTAGTTAATGAATATTGAATTCCCTGCGACATCGGTGGTTTATTGTTAGCCTTTCGGCCCGCTATCCAATATTTTCACCAGCTTTTCTGTAATTTTCAAACTGGCATCCAATCTCGCTATTGACTTACAGGCCTGCCGCATCTGGTGGAGCTTTGTTTCATCTTTCATCAATTCTTCCAGTTCTTCCCCCAACCATCCCTGCCGTTCTTCTTCATCCGGCAAGTCATCTACTATAACCGCTGCTCCGGCATCAACCAATTTGCCGGCATTAAGGTACTGATGCTTGTCCTTATGATACGGATAAGGCATACAGATACTCGGCACCGAAGCCGCCGCATATTCAGCAATGCTGACCGCTCCGCTTCGGCCAACCACTAAATTTGAAGCAGCTAATAAGCTCGGCATATCATCAAAATAGCTCAAAACCCTATGCCCAATCTTTGCCTCTGCGTACTTTTGCCTGACCTTGTCGTAATTCCCGACTCCTGTCAGGTGAACAATCTGCCAATCATCGGCAAACACACCTAACTTTTCTAACAGCGAGCACACCGTTCTATTGATATTTTCCGACCCGCTCGATGCGCCGGTTATAAGCAAAGTCTTTTTATTTTTGTCAAGACCTAATTCACTCCTAATCTTATCAGGCTCCGGATTCTCAAAGCCGCTGCGCAGGGGACATCCGACAACATTGATGTTCGCTTTTCTTTTGGCAAAATATTGCCTCGTATCTTCAAACTGTAAAAAGATCTCGTTTGCCCATCGACCTATTATCTTATTTGCCCGTCCGGGGACAATATCAACGTTCAAGAGCACGACAGGCACCTTGAGCTTATGAGCTGCGAAACAAGCCGGTGCTGCAATAAATCCGCCGACCCCAATTACAACCGCGCTCTTACATTCGGCAATTGCTCGTTTGGCGATTTTGAAACTATTTAAGAACGAAGTGCAAAAGGCAATCAGCCTGCCGGGCCAAATGGAAAAGCCCCTGGCTGGAAGCGCACTGTACTCAAAGCCGGTGTTTGATAGTATTTGCTCATCAATACTGCGCTCGCTGATAAAGAAGTGTATCTTTGCTGTTGGTTCGAATTTTACTATTTGCTCGGCCACGGCGATAGAAGGATATATATGTCCGCCTGTTCCTCCACCGGCAAAGAAAAAGCTCCTGCCATCCACTATTCTTTTTCTCCCATATTATTTTTGGGGGATTGTTTGGCAATATTTAACAACACGCCTGCCGCAGCCGCCGACAGCAGCATACTCGTCCCGCCGGCGCTTACAAACGGCAGAGGTATGCCTTTTGTCGGCAGCACAACTGTCACCACCCCGATGTTAACTGCTGCCTGAAGGGCGATTGTTAAAACAATTCCGCCAGCCAAAATCTGACCGAAACGGTCCTGGCAGCGTACAACTACTAAAATCCCAAGCCAGACAAATACTATAAACAATAAAATGACACCCACGGTTCCAACCAAACCCAGTTCTTCACCGATGATGGCGAAAATAAAATCTGTTGTATCCTCCGGCAAATGATCATATTTGTAAATTCCCCTCCCAAGTCCTTTGCCCAATAGTCCCCCGGAGCCGAGGGCATTCAACGACTGGTTCGCCTGATAGGCAACGGAATCGGCCCATTTTTCAGGATTCAAAAAAGCCAAGATTCTCCGCAATCGGCTCGGAAAGCGAACCAGTGCCACGATAAAGGCAATAGTTATAAATGGAAGAGGGATCAGAATATGCTGCCATTTGACTCCGCCGATTATTAACATCAAAAAGCCCAAAAATAATATAAATGCGGCTGTGCCAAAATCTTCGATGATTACCAGGGCCGCTACTACAGCTACAACTGAGCAGATTGGGACAAACCTTTTCCGGAATAACCTGATCTCAGCACCAAACTTATCACAAACCGCAGCAAGGAAGAAAACAATCATCCATTTCGCCAGCTCTGAGGGCTGAAAACTTATCTTTATTGGGCCCAGCGGAATCTTCAGCCAGCGGTAATGCTGGTTCGTCAGCGGGACCAGTTGGGGGAAGGTATGAGCTAATCGCTGTGAAGAAACGATTATAAGTAATACTATACTAAGGATTAATAAATAGGGGATGGGGGATTTTAACCACCCTTTGGCGAAACTTAACCGGTGATAATCGAAGCAGGAGGCGAGGTATAAGACTATACAGGCCAGCGGGAAATACAACATTCGCCGACCAGCCTGGGAATCATATAATCTCTGTAAGTCAAGCTCCTGAGTTATGTTAGCACTCGCTGAGAAGACAAAGATCGTCCCGATTGCCATCAAAAGAACAATCACCGCGGCAATATAATCGGCGACTAAGTTGTCTCTGGTCGTAGTAAGCATTGAATTCTGACCTACTTAGAGGAAAGAAAAATTCTTTTCAGCAGAGAGAAAACCGCCCTGCCTAAAGGTATTTTCGGCTTCTTTAAGCTGATAACAGCAAAAATTATTTTGCAACACCGGTGTGCCCAGTGTCCTGTGGCTTGAAGTCTTTTTAAGCACCAAGCCCATACCCACCTGTACGGCTACAAGGCTTGACGGGAATTGCGGTTTTGGGTAGTGTATAGCCGACCGGATTGTCTTGATGGGATTCTATTATGGTTTTTATATTTGCGGAAACAGCAGAAACAGTGCATATACCTTATACCGCCATAACTATAATTTTTATCTTCCTGGCTACAGCTTTGGCCGCCTTTATCAGAAGAAGAAGCAGGGATAAATGCCTGAAGGATTTTGCCAGGAACATGGTGACCCTGGAAGAAACATCCGGAAAGACGATCTGGGGGAAATTGAGGGTGGAAAATACGGGGCTGGAATTTGTTTACTCTACAAAGCACGAGGACCAGCAGGGCCATGAAGAGACCAGCTATATTCTGTATAAGTATGAGTATCCTAATGTTGCGGCCCTGATTCGATATCACGAACAATTAAGTGATCGCAATAAAAAGGAAAGGGAGAAAGAGTTAAAAAGGACCTATCATCCGACACTGCTGCGAAGACTGAAAAGAAAAACGGCAAATGTCTTCAAGACGGTAAGAGATTCGGTGATGGAAGTAGTAAATCTGTTAATCAGTCAGGCCAGGAAAGCCACTCCGGCCGGCGCCGTCCTAAGTTCCCAGGATAAATATGTTACGCAGATGAAACAGGAGTTGATGGGTTCGATGGGAACTTCCTACGAGCCTTTACTGGAAAGATATATCGGTAACAGGGTTGTGCTTGAGCTGATTAAGGGTGATAACATAATTGAATATTGCGGTGTGTTAAAGGAGTATACGGCAGATTTTATTGAAGTGATGGATGTTGATTATGAGTCAAAAGAAGACGAACCGGCCAAAAAGGCCGATTTGGTTGTGCCCCGGAAATACGGTGTCATCCGGCATCTCGGAGAATAGTATTCGTGCTGCCGAATAACGCCAATTATGGAATCTATGATCCCGAAAGAAATTCGAATCTGGTAAAGGAAAGTTCAATAGAGGCGCCTGAGTTGCCGAAATATCATTGGCAAGTTTCAAAAATGTGGCCTTGGAATATATTGTACGCTTTAAAAATTAAGTGAAAAGGAGAAGTCAGATGAAGCGGTGTTTTTTGATTATGGTGTTGGCGACTATGTTCGCCCCGGCGGCAGTGTTTTGTCAGGAGATCGAACGGCAGGAAGATCCCGAGTACCAGATGGAAATGCGCGAAAGGCAGATGGAACTGGAGCAGCGCGATGCAGAAATGGGCTTCCAGCAGAGTATGCGTGAGCTTGAACTGGAGAAAAGCAAGATTGAGCTGGAGCGTATGCGAAGAGGGCATAAGCACAGGAAGCATCCATTTCTTTTATTGGTCGTAATTGTCCATATCCTTGTGGCAGTTTGGGTGTACCAGGATATTCGGAAGCGGAACGCCGGGTCCGGGATATGGATAGTGATTGCGCTTTTGGCCGGACTGCTTGGTGTATTGGTATACGCTGTTGTTCGGCTTGGCGATGAAGACAAAAAGAAAGAGTAAGCAGCGTTAATTGATTTTTTACTAAATGGCTTCTGCTATTTGAGATTCATCGCTGCGCTGGCAATAACAGGGGAGAAACAGTAAAAAGTGGCCGGTCAGGTTTATATAGGGATAGCAGGTTGGTCATATCCGGACTGGAAAGGGATTGTATATACACAGCCGGGGATTGACCAGCTTGAATACGTAAGCGGATTCGTCGATTGCGTTGAGATTAACAGCACCTTTTACCGGCCACCATCTGAGAAAAATTCAAAATCATGGCTCAAAAGAACTTCACAGCGGCCGGAGTTTTTCTTCACAGCAAAGCTCAATCGCGACTTTACCCATGAAGGCAAAATAGATGCTGAAATGGTAAAGCAGTTTCATAAAGGTTTTGAACCACTGCTCGAAGCTAATAAATTAAAACATCTTCTGGTCCAGTTCCGTTACGACTTTGTTGATTGCAAAGATAACCGCCGGCTCTTGACGCAGATTGTAAAAAACTTCTCCGACGCTTTTGACCTGGCCGTAGAGGTAAGGCATAAGTCGTGGCAGCAGGAAGATGCATTGAAGTTTTTGGAAGGGCTCGGCGTTTCGGTCTGCAACCTTGATTATCCAACCACCTATAATTCATTCGATATGCAGCTCTGCACGGTCGGCAAAACCGGCTATTTTCGATTACACGGCAGAAATGAAGAAAAATGGTTCAGCAAGGCAGGCAGAGACGAAACTTACGATTACTATTACAACAGCGAGGAGCTTGACCAAATAAAACAAAGGATCGATAAACTGGCCAATGCCTTTGAGACACTTACGATTATCGCTAACAACCATTATCGGGGCG
>JAOUFU010000019.1 GCA_029858035.1 Phycisphaerae bacterium | reverse complement strand
CGTATCGAGGAAAACGTCGCTGGAGGACAAGACCATTTCCTGGAATCTCACACTCTTCAGGATGCCGTACTGAGAAACCTTCAAACGATGGCCGAATCGACCCGGCGCCTCTCAGAAGATTTGAAAGCAAAATATCCTGACATAGAGTGGCACCGTATCACGGCATTTCGTAATATCCTTGTTCACGATTACCTGGGTGTAGATATAGAAAGAGTTTGGGAGATTACACAGCGTGAAGTACCTCAGCTAAAAGAGGCTATTCTGACTATGCTGGAAGAGGGACATAATCCACCTGATTAGGGAATTCCACGGTAGATTTTGTGAGAAAAAACTTCTGTCAACGGGATATTTGACGAAATTTATGGATTTGCATTAAGAAAACCTGGCTGCTATTGTGAGATGTCCGGCAAAAAGAAATTCCGGTGTTCCACCGATTCACGAGATACGAGCCGCGAGCTTGGCGGCAATAGCCGCCTGGCCCAGGGATATTCCGCCGTCATTAGCCGGGACATTTCGATTAAATAATACCGAAAAAGAGTTTTCCTGCAAGAGCTTAATCAGGCGATTCGTCAAATAGTGATTACAATACACCCCGCCGCTTAAAGCAACTGTGTTTAAGTTTTTGCTTTCTCTCGCTATTGTAGCGAACTGAAGCAGGGCAGCGGCAATGGTGTTGTGGAACTTGGCCGAGATGACCCCGCTGGGATTGCCTTTTTGAATATCAGTGATTAACTGCATTGTCATTTTACGCAAATCAAGCTGTAATGGTTCGCTGGCTCTACGAATAAGTTCAAAATCATAGTGTTCTTCAGTACCGCCGCCAATGATTGCTTCGAGGGCCATCGGCAGTTGTGCTTCGAAATGGTTGTAGCTGCCTAAGCCGAGCATCGCGGCAACAGCATCAAAGATTCTACCCAGGCTTGAAGTTTCCACGGCGTTGATTCGTTTTTCAAGCTGCTCTGATATGATTTGTTGTTTATTTGCGTCGGTCTCGATTCGGTCAACCAGCCATCTGAATTTCTGTAGATTAAAATCGTCCCTGTAAGTTTTTTTCAGAAGTCCCAGAACGGGCCTTATGGCCTCTTTACTTGCCATATCTGCACCGGCCAGTGTGTAGTAAGCCAAATGGCCGAATCGTTCAAAACCATCTAACGATGCAATCAGACACTCACAACCCCAAATGGCTCCATCTGTGCCGTAGCCGGTGCCGTCAGCCGCAAGCCCGATGACCGGCCCGTCAAGACCGTGTTCGGCCAGAACAGAAGCAATGTGGGCCCAGTGGTGCTGGACCTGAATAGCCTTTAAATCGGATAGTGAAAGAGCGTATTGCGTGGATAAATATCCCGGGTGAAGGTCGCAAACTACGACTTTCGGCTCGACCTCAAATAGTTTTCGCAGGTGCTCGATTGAATTGATATAGTGATGATAGACCTCCGCATCTTCCAGGTCGCCTATGTGTTCACTGCATATAAGCTGATTTTGTTTTCCAAAGCAGAACGTATTTTTCAAATCCCCGCCTGCGGCAAATATGTCCTGACGACAATTTTCCTCTATCAAAATCGGCGTCGGTACATATCCCCTTGCCCGCCGCAGCAGTACCGGGTCCCGCTCAATGAAATGCACAATCGAATCATCGACTTGCCGGTAAATCTCTCTATCGTGCATCAAAAAGGCGTCGGCAACGCAGGCCAGTTTCTCCATAGCCTGCTCATTTTTGCAAATCAGCGGCTCATCGGAAATATTACCACTGGTCATTACTAAAACTTTTATATTCTGGGCAAACAGCAGATAATGCAGCGGAGCGTAACAAAGCATAAAGCCAAAGGTGTTAACGCCCTCGGCAACCGATGGAGCTATTGGCGAGTCTTTTCTCTTTGGCAGTAACACAATGGGGCTTTGAGGATTCTTTAAGAATTTCTCAGCCGGTTCACTTACGAGTGCGTGTTTTTTTATTGTTTCAATTGAGGCGGCCATCATAGCAAAGGGCTTATGGTCTCGCTTCTTACGTTCTCGTAATCTCTTCACTGCCTCGTCATTAAGTGCATCAACAGCTAAGTGAAAGCCGCCGATTCCCTTTATTGCCAAGACCTTTCCCGCCCGAAGCAAGCCCGCGGTTTCAGGGATGGTTTTGTCCGTTTGTATTGTTATTGTTTTTCCCTCGCTATCGGTGAGCCATATCTTCGGCCCACATACGCCGCAGGCAACAGGTTGTGCGTGAAAACGCCGGTCGGTTACGTCCGCGTATTGAGCAGCGCATCTATTGCACATCGCAAATTCTGACATCGTGGTATTGGGCCTGTCGTAGGGAATGGTTTTTACTATTGAATATCTTGGCCCGCAATTAGTGCAGTTTATAAACGGATAGCCGTGGCGAAAATCCTCTTTCTCGGCCATCTCCGAAAGGCAATCCCGGCAGGTTGCGATATCAGCGGTTACCTGTGACAGGGCTGTTCCCTGCGAATCGCTTGCCTTGATGATGAATTTATCTTCAGACTCGATTACAGCTATATCAACTGTTTTGCAGGATTGTATTTCTGCCACCGGAGGCTTATCAGGTCCGGATTGCAGACGAACTAATAATTCATCTATTTTTTCTTCTTCGCCCTGCAATTCGACGGTTACACCCTTTGTGTCGTTGTAGACAATACCTGAAAGCCCCAACCGGCAGGCCAGCCGATACACGGCGGGCCTAAAGCCAACGCCCTGAACACGTCCTGTTATGAATATCCTTTGCCTTTTATTCAAAATTCTTATCTTTATCCATTTATGCTGCCGATATGTACTATTGACGGAACCGATACCCGAGGAGCCATTATACTTTATCGGCCTGAAAAATACAATCGGCTGATGTGCAGTCAGAGGCCGGGAAGGACAGGGATGGAAAATTTATTTGCCAAAGCCGGATTTCTGTGATAATATTGTTTTACTTCGGGGCCATAGCTCAGTTGGGAGAGCGCTTGCATGGCATGCAAGAGGTCGTGGGTTCGAATCCCATTGGCTCCATTTCTTCAACTTCTTGATTCTGGATTGCTCCCCGAAAACCGTTCCAGTTTTAGTGAGAGTATAATCGAATAATTTGATGTATTTTGAATAACAAAAAATGGGATAATGTAAAATATGGAAGAAAACGTACGTAGAATTCACCTTAGTTATCGTGTGTGATATGAGAAAAATAGGGCGATTTGCTTTTTTCATATAAAATCTTGCCATTGATTAGTGTCAATTCCACGAAGGTTTTGTGATGGAAGGGATGGCCGTCCAAGATGATAATATCGGCATCTTTTCCGACCTGTAGGCTTCCGACGCGGTCTGCAACACCAATGATTTCGGCGGCGTTTATTGTGATCGATTCGAGAGCGGTCTGCTCGTCGAGCCCTCCGCTTACGGCAAAAGCCGCTTCCATCGGCAAAGCCATCAAGTCCCGCCCGGCGATACCCCAGGTAGCAAAGGAAGGGCTGGTAGGTACGATAGCGAATTTGACGCCGGCTTTTTTCAGAATGGCCGCATTTTCCAGGGTCGAACCGGAAGATCCTGAGATGTATTCATTCGGACGGCGTTTCTCTCGCGGTGTGATAACCAGATGAATATCGTGTTTGGCGATTTCCTCGGCGACCACCCACGCCTCAACGGCATCATCAATGATGACCCTGATATCGAACTCGTCGATCATCTCCACTATATCGAGTAACTCGGCCGCAGTCGTCGCACGCAAGCGAGCGGGCAGCTCTTTTTTAAGCAGGCGAATGTACTCATCGATACCGGAAGGCTTTTTAAGCTCCTGGAGTTTCTTCTGGTCCTTGTCCCTTGTATATTCGTCGAACTTCTGCAGATATGCATGGGCCTTTCTTTGGTTTTCTAAAAAGTTCGTCTTGCCCATCCAACTCGAAAGACTTGCGTTTTGAGCTACCGATTCTTTTACAAGCATATTTTCCAGGTCACCATAAGTCGGTTTTATGACGGCGTTGGTGCCTCCGATTGGATTACTTCCTGACGGTCCGCCCCTTGATACGTAGATAGAAGTTATGCCGGATGCCAAAGCAAGAGAGGCACTGTAATGGAACGGGTCGAGAGATTCGGCAATTTGGTTGTCGGAGCCCGCCATCCCTACTTCAGCGGTCGCGGTGACCAGGCCCGGCATGACTACCTTTCCGGCGGCATTGATGACTTTGGCGTTTTTGGGTATCTCGATGTTCTGTCCGATACGCGATATTTTTCCATCTTCGATCAGGATTGTTCCGTTTTTGATAATCCCGCTGGTGATTGTGTACAGGTCGCCTCCTTTTATCGCCGTTACATCCTGGTCTGCAAATAAAGGGCAGGCAGGACACAATGTCACTAATATCATAAGAACCAGATGAGCAGTATATGCCTTGCTTTTTTGCGGGTTTTTACCCATTATGATTTCTCCCTACGGAGCTTTGTAAACTGTTTTGCCCTCAATCATGACCATCTGAATTTTTGTTCCGGCATCCAGGATATCACCACTTAGAACCAAAAGGTTTGCATCCTTGCCGACCTCCAGGCTGCCGAGTCGATAGTCAACAGCCAGCATCTGAGCCGGATTAATGGTGATGGCTTTTTTGGCGATTTCTTTGTTCAAACCGAATTTTACCAGTTCAGTTACTTCTCGGAGGAAGTCTTCGTGCGCCTGGATGCTATCGCCTTTTGGCCCAAGTGCAATTTTGATCCCGGCGTCAGTGAGCATTTTAGGTACATTGATGCGGTTTCTTGTAAAAGGCTCGAAGTCAATCCGGGCCGGCAGGATAACAGGTATTTTCTTTTTAGCCAGTTTGTCCGCCACTCGATATTGTTCGGAATCAGCACTCAGGACCACTTTCATCTGCTTATAGGGTTCGAGCAATTTTAACAGGTGCAGGATGTCGCCCGGCCCGCCACATGTTATTAATGTCGGGATATTTCCCTGTAAGGCATCTACAAGCGGCTTAACCTTCGGATCGGTGGAAGTCGTCTTATCTTTCGCAGAGTCCAGGGCAGACTTGATACCCTTTTTTGTTCTGTCGTTTGCCTGGAAATGAATCATTAGAAGCCCGGACTCAATGACTATCATTTCCCCGGGCTTGTTACCGACAGGACGTATGACGGCTCCCTGGCCCGCAATACCGGCCCCGGCGATTCCAGGAACAAGACCGAAAGTTGTGTACCCGGCCCGGAGAACGCGCTTGTATATATCCTGGTGGGGATACAATTCATCCACGACCCGGAGGTGTGCCTTTGAAGAGGAACCGCCGCCCGGCGGCGATGATAAACCGATACGAGATAAGGGATTTACAAGGCCGGGGAAGATTGTCTTGTTGCTGACATCAATTATGTCGGCGGTGTCAGGAATCTCTATGTCGCTTCCGATTGCGGTTATCCTGCCATCCTTAATAACGATAATGCCGTTTTCAATCAGGCCTGATGTTATCGTGTCGACGCGGTCGGCCTTGATGACAGTTACATCTTCAGCGATGGCTGGAATAGAAAGCCCGCAAAGCAATATACTTAGCAATACATACTTATGAATAATTCCCATTTTTATTATCCCTTTTCAGAAGGAGCGCCTTCGTCTTTAACGACTAAGGTGACTCCTTTTCGCTGGTAGACGATTTTGCCATTGATAAGGACCAGATCAACAGGTGTTGTGTGATCCAGGAGGCTGCCTCTTTTTATGACAATGTCGGCATCTTTACCGATTTCCAGAGAGCCGACACGGTCATCTATGTCAAGCGCACGGGCCGAATTAATGGTGATTGCCTTTAAAGCCTTGAGGTCATCAAGCCCGAGATGTGCAGACATGGATGCCTGGAACGACAATTCTTCCTGGGGCGCTATCCATGAGCTCCACCCAACAGAGTCGGTATTTATCGACAGGTTTTTTACCCCGGCTTTACTGTATTCGGCGCCCATGGCATGGAACCGGCCATCATAGGTAGGCCGGGAGAACTCAACCACGCGGGGGCCGATATTTATCGAGACGCCATCGCGTTTTGCCGCTTCGGCGCCGACGAGATAACCGCCGTAAGCGGTATGCGTCGGGATGACATTCAGATTGTTTTCGTCATTGAACATTCGCATCGTCTGCATGACGCCCCAGGGCGAGTAGGTGTGATTAATGGTTGGAATTTCGCCGTTGAAGACCTTTCGCATCTTTTCCAGTTCGGGTCTGAACTCAGGCTTTTCCTTACACTTGCCTTGTTCATAAGCCTGCCACGCTTCTGTATATTGTTTCGCCTGTTTTAAGATCTGCCTCAAAGACCAGGACATGCCCATGCGCGTACTGCCCAAATCGCCGCCCCGCCGTTCAGGATTAAAGGCCTGTGCGATTTTCATTGCCCCCAGCTCACGAAGAATCATCTTTTCAGGCTCTGATTTGTCCAGTTTGATAATGACACTGAAGCCTGCCAGATTTGTTCCGCTTCCGGGCATCGTGTGGATTGTTGTAACGCCGCCGGTCACTGCTTTTTCAATAGTAATATCCTCCGGGTTCACACATTCTGCAATCTGCAGCTCGGGATTGATCGGCGTTACCATATCGTTGAATCCGCCCTCGGTTCCGATATGGGTATGGGCTTCGACGATGCCGGGTGTTACCCATCTGTCCGATGCATCAATTACCTTGTATCCTTTCGGTATCTGGATGTTTGCCCCCAAGGCCTCGATTTTTCCATCGCTTAGAAGAATGATTCCGTGGTTAATAACAACCGTATCTGCGGAGGATTTATCAGCCGGCGCCATTGTCAGGATTTTTCCGGCTCTGACGGCATACTTCGGAGGTGCCGGCTTGTCTTCTGCATATACTGTGCCGACGATTATGAGCAGGACTGCCGAATATATTGCGATTGCGTTCTTCATGTATCCTTCCTGTATGCAATTTCGCCGTTTATAAAGACCATGCCCACCGGGATTGTCACATCAAAAAGGCTTCCGGCTTTAATAACCAGGTCGGCATCTTTGCCGACTTCGATGCTCCCGACGCGGTCGTCAATTCCAATGGCCCGAGCCGAGTTGATGGTGACACTTTCCAGGGCCGTCTTTTCATCCAGACCGAAGTGTATGGCCATCGAACCCTGAAAGAACAAATCCTCCTGCGGCAGGACGGGGGCATCCGTATTAATCGAGAGATTTTTTACACCGGCGGCCTTGTATTCCGCAGCCAGACCATAAAACTTGTTGTCCCTCGAGAAGGAGTAATCATACTGCCTCGGACCGACGTTGACGTGCACATCGCGCTGTGCCATTTCCCTGGCGACCTTGTAACCGTGAAAAGTCGCGTGAGAGACGATGGTTTTGAGCTGATACTCATCGTGGAAGATACGCGCCGTCGCCATCACGTCCCGTGCCGAAGCCGTATGAACCAACGTCGGGATGGACCCTTCGATGGCCTGCCTCATGTTTTCATATTCCAAACTTTCTCCGGGCTTGTCTTTAATCTCACCTTTTTCATAAGCCTGATGGGTCTGTGTATAAGCCTTGCCTTTATTAAGGATGTCCCTTAGTATCCAGGACATTCCCATTCTCGTCAGCCCCAGGTCACCGCCTCCCCTTTCCGGATTGTAAGCCTGTGAGATTTTCATCGAGCCCAGCGGTCGGATGAGCATCTCATCCACTGTTTTGCCGTGCAGTTTATACAGGACGCCAAAGCCGGCGAAATTTGTTCCGCTGCCCGGGATTGTGTGTACGGTCGTCACTCCGCTCGCAACGGCCTGTGGAATGTTCCGGTCTTCAGGGTCGATGACATCTGCAATTCGAAGGCCCGGATTCGTGGGGACAACCATGTCATTGAGGCCGCCCTCACCGGCAAGGTGCGAGTGTATTTCGACCATACCCGGCATGACCCATTTGTCCGACGCGTCAATTACCTCATACCCTTTGGGAATATCTACATCGGCCGCTTTCGCGACGGTTTTAATGACACCATTTTCGATGAGTATGACGCCATGATCAATCGTCTCTTTCGTAACGGTCAGTATCTTTCCCGCCTTGATGGCATATTTTGTAGGCCCGGCAACTTCGGCGATGCACAACCGGCAGAAGCACAGCATAACCAGGACAGGGAGTAGACGAATTATCCTCCCTTTACCTCTTTGAACAGGTAAAAAGCCGTCAAGTTTTTTCCAGCAGCAAGTTTTATCGCTATTTATTTCCATAGACGATTTTTCCGTTAACGATGACTTTTTCCACCCGGCTTCGAAAATCAAAAGGCCCGCCGGACAGAATCACCAGGTCCGCGTCTTTGCCCTGTTCTATACTCCCGATCCTGTCGTCGACGTGAAGCAGTTTGGCCGGATAAATTGTTATTGCTTTAAATGCCTCTTCCTCATCCATTCCATGGCGCACGGCATAGGCGGCGTTCATCGGCAAATACTGCGTTCCCGAAGTCGCGCTGGTGTGGAACGCAACGTAGAGCTTATTTTGAGCCAAAAGGTCGGCGTTGTTTATGGGTTTTCCTTTTTCGTAGCGGATGATATCCGGGCCGACGGCCACGCCCACGTTGTATTTTCTAAGCTCATCAGTGACACGAAATCCATCGTCGCCGCCGAGAATTATGACATCGAGATTGTATTCATCCTTAAAGACTTTCAACGTCGTACGGATTTCATCCGCGCGATTGGCGTGCACGAGGGCCGGCATTTTACGCTTAAAGAGTCCTCGCAACAGCTCAAGGCTGGTATCGCGACCCGGGCGGGCAGGCTCTTTGATTTCCTGCCTTTCATTAGGGTCTTTATCCTGTTCGTATTGCCTGCGCCGTTCGTATTCCTCGTACTTCTGTTCGTAATCATCCCACTTTTCGGCATATTCATTTGCCCTTTTGAGCTGGTCGCGTGCATCCCAGATTCGGTCCATTCTTGCTCGCTCGCCAAGCATCGAGAATTTAACGGCCGCGTATTCCTTGACAACCATCTCCTTTGTACTGTCACCGGTAAGCTTGATGAGCGCGGCATTTCCACTTATAAACCCGCGTGTCTGGGGAGCAAGCAGCACCGAGGTCACCCCGGAGCGCAACACATCGTGGAAGGCCTTGTCATTCGGTCTGACGGCGTTGACAATGCTGACAAGTCGCATATCGCCGGAATCTGGCCCACTCGTCGGTGCAGAAGGATTCACTTTGACCGGCTCACTTTCAGCGTGCAGGCCCAGATGCGAGTGGATATCAACCAAGCCCGGCATGACGACGCTTTTAGCTGCATCAATCACTGTTGCATTCTCCGGAATCTCTTTTGGCCCGCCGACGTAAGCGATTTTGTCGCCTTCTATGAGGATAAGTCCATCGTTTATTTGTCCCCGACTTGCCGTGAGAATCTTACCCGCTCGAATAGCGGTGATGGATGCTTGTTCTGTTTCTTCTTTCTTTGGTTCTACCTCTGGACGGGCATATACAACTTTGCCATCAATGAGCGTCCTGTCGACAATCGAGCGAACATCAAGAGGGTCGCCCGTTAGAATGACAAGGTCGGCATCTTTACCTTTTTCGATACTTCCAATCCGGTCCGCAAGACCAAGGATTTCGGCCGGCGTGATTGTAATTGCCTTCAGGGCTTCTTCGGGTGAAAGTCCCCGGCTGACGGCATAGCCTGCAATGAATTGCAGGTCGGGGATGGTCCCATCGGTGGGAGAGGTAATTGCAAATTTGACACCAGCTTTTGCCAAAAGACCCGGATTTTCCGGATTGACACGCCCAAGAGCGATATCGGTTGTGTAGTCTTTTAATTGCTGTCGGCCGGGTTCAAAGACTCCGGTGACGACGACCGGTGACTTACTCGATTTAATCTCATCAATGACTTCGTACGCTTCCGTGGCGCCTTCTATAATGAGCTTCAACTTGAATGTCTCGGCAAAGCGAATGGCATTGCGAATATCCTGGGCGGTATGACAGTTGATCCGCACAGGTATTTTGCGCTTCAGGACAGGCATCAGGGCCTGCATTTTAGAATCCATTTCGGGCGATTTTTGTTTCGTGGCCCATTTTGCATCTGTAAAGACCTTTCGCAAAACCGCCATTTCAGCCATCCGTGTTGTGGGAAGCTGCTTTTCCACCGGCAGAAGGGGATGACAAGGGTCCGGCGGGAGGGGCGGCTTGAAAATGGAAGGCGGACTCTTCGGAAGCTCCCCAAGCGTGATGCGAAGCGCCGATGTATCTTTAAGGCAGCGTTCATCAATAGAATCACCCGCAAGCTTGACCACTGCGCCCACACCGCTGATTAATCGCCTCTGGCCGGGCGAAACGTAAACAGTCGTTACGCCGCCCGCCAGCAACCGCCGATATTTGCCATAGAAATCAAAGGCGTCTTTTGCCCGAATGTCCGGTGTCACCGACTCTTCATCGTCCCGGCTACTCCCTGCGAGTGTTGTAAAGGCATCTATCAAACCGGGGATGACCACCTTATCAGTGGCGTCAATTACTTCGGCGCCATCAGGTATTTTCAGATTCTTGCCAACGGCTTCGATCTTGCCATCGCGAATAATCACAATGCCGCCCTGAATCGGCGGAGACGTTATCGGAATAATTGTGCCCGCTTTAACAGCCACGATGGAGGATTCCTCTGCCATGACGGTCGGCACACTCAACACGGTAATGAGGATTGAAATCGCAGCAATATAAATTGTCCGTCGATTATCAAAATGTTTATAGCGTCTATTCATAGTCAAATCTTGTCCCAGACTATTACGCGATTCGGTCCTTACATGTTGTCCTTATTAATCCGTGTCCTTGGGTTTTTGAACTTCCTCGGGCTTTTCAATTAGCTTTTTCAAACGCTGGTCTTTTTCCTTTTCATAGACTATTTCGCCGGCAATCATTACCTTGTCCACCCAGGCCTGGGCGTCCAACGGATCGGAGGTCAGGAGAATGAAAGTCGCTTCCTTACCTGCCTGAATACTCCCGAGTCGGTCGTCGACGCCTATGAACTGTGCCGGATAAAGCGTTATAGATTTCAAGGCTTCCTCTCGCTTCATTCCATACCTGACCGCGGTTGCCGCTTGATACCAAAGATACCGACTGCCATACTGCGAGGTTTCGGTCTGGAAGGCGAACCTGACGCCGGCCTTATCGAAAATCATCGGGATGACTTTCATCTCCTCTTCATTTGTTTCTTCGTTGGTTTCCCATACGACAAGTTGCGGGGGCAAAATGACCGGCAGCTTTTTCTGGGCGATGAGGCCGACGGCTTTATAACAATCCGGGCCCAGGACCAAAACGGTGTTCAACTTATAGGTTTCGTGAATTTCGATTGCCTTGGGAACGTCGGCAGCGATATCACAATAGATAAAGGCGGTGAGCTTTTTGTTCAAAAGGTCGACCATCGGCTGTTTGCGAATGTCGATTTCTTCATCGAAGGGCTTGTTTTCTTCTTTGACGTCGGCCTTTCGCTGCTCGTATTCTTCGAGATAATCTTTCAGGTCGGATATATATCGTCTGAATCGCTGCATATGTCCCATTCGGCTGGTGTTGCCGGTCGGTTGCAGAGAAATCTTCAAACCTGTATACGGTTTGATAAGCATGTCTTCGACGGTGAGGCCGTGAGGCTTGACAACGGTT
This sequence comes from Phycisphaerae bacterium, assembly GCA_029858035.1. Taxonomy (GTDB): domain Bacteria; phylum Planctomycetota; class Phycisphaerae; order Sedimentisphaerales; family Anaerobacaceae; genus CS2-K091. The sequence goes on along the minus strand of JAOUFU010000019.1, from coordinate 9,018 downwards.
CCCGTACCGCCGAGCAGAGTGCTATTTCCCGGAAGCACAAGCATTGCAACCACGCCGTCCCGAAGAGAGTCTTCAAAATAAAAGCTGACCGGGTCGATGGAGTCGAATGTCGAAAGGAAAGGCACCTCAGGGACATTCTCGTTTGCCCTGTCCAGACCGCTCGATGTGTGAGCCAGTACAAAGCCCGGCATCACGACCCGGTCCTTTGCCTCAATAACAAATGCATCCCAGGGTATCTCTATGTTTTTTCCAACGGCCTTTACAATCCCGTCTTCGATTAAAATGGTACCGTTTTTGATATCCGCTCCGGATATGGTGATAATGCTGCCCGCTTTAATAGCGAGCTTTTTGCGGACCGGGGCGGCACGCGCCGATGCATTTATGACATATGCCGTCAGAAACGTTGCAATTAAAGCTATATAAAACTTGGATTTCATAGCTTCCTTCCTCACTCTGCTTTATAGACAGTCTTGCCATTTAAAATTACTTTTTCAATACGCGTTGTCACTTTCAGCGGGTCCCCGCTGAGAATCAGGATGTCGGCATCTTTGCCTTTTTCAAGCGTTCCGACTTTGTCGGCGACGCCGAGTATTTCAGCAGGCGTAATCGTGACGGCCTTGAGCGCTTCATCTTTCGGCATACCGTGCCTGACGGCGAAGGCCGTTGCTGTTAACAGGTCGATTGATTGGGCCTGTGCACCCGATGTCAGTGCGACTTTGACACCCGCCTTTGTCAGGATACCCGCATTGTTCCAGTTCACTTCCCGGCCTTCATACTGGCTTAAATTGCGCGGGTAGTAATAGAAAGGTCCAAGTACGACAGAAATCTTTTTTTCGGCTATCTCTTCGGCAACCTTGTAACCCTCCGTACACTCATCAAGGATAAGTTGGAAATCATATTCCTCAGCCAGCTTTAACGCTGTACGAATGTTTATCGCGCGTCGGACATTCAGGCGGACGGGAATTTTATCATCGAGCGCAGAGGCCAGAATTTCCAAATCCGGATCATCTTTTTCCCCGGCTTTAACATACTCCTGGGTATCGAAAAAACTCTTACGCAGCATCCAGATAATAGCCATGCGTGTTGTCGGTCGTCTAAAATAGAAGTTACGAGGCGGCTGACTTCGTGGAATTTGATTGCCATATAGAGAATCCTCACTCATGACGAGTGTCAGCGCTGCGTCCTCCTTGATTATCATTTCCTTTGGTGTTTTGCCTGTCGGCTTGATAACTGCGCCCAGTCCGGCGATGACATTGCGCCAGCCGGGCGATATATATAAGGTTGTAATTCCGGTTTGGACAATACGTTTCAGTACTTTGCTCTGAGGATCGAGCGCAGTTGAAATCCGAATTGTCGGCGTTATCTCTTTATACTCCTCGTTCAGGTCACCGCGAACAGGCGGAGCAGCGCTTGCATCGACAAGGCCCGGCATGACAACTTTTTTGCCGGCATCAATGACGGAAGCTTTTTCAGGTATCTCAATCCCCGTCCCAATATCTGTAATTTTCCCATCTTTTATCAGTATGACACCATCTGTTATTGGAGAACCTGACATTGTAAGGATTTTACCGGCTTTGATAGCCATGATCTCCGGCTGCTCATCTTTTGCAGAAGCCGGCATAAGCAGCAAAAAACTAAGTAAGATTACATACGCTTTCATATTTTCTGCCTTTGATACACGATATCGCCGTTGATAATGACCATTTCAACGGTGGATGTCGGCTGCAGCGGGTCGCCATTTAAGATAACCAGGTCGGCATCCTTGCCTCTTTGGATGCTGCCTACACGTTTAGAAACGCCGAGAATTTGGGCAGCATTGATGGTCAGGCTCTTTAGGGCCACTTCCTTATCGAGTCCATATTTCACGGCTGTGATGGCTGATGTCCTCAAATCACTCAAAGAGGTTTCGGGGGCAGACGATGAAAATGCAACCTTGATTCCACCGTCAGCCATATTGACCACCCGTTTGAGGTCCTTGTCCCTGCTGAAAAGAAGAAGAGGAGAATATATGACAGGAATATTCCGCCCGGCAATTAAATCAGCAATCTCATCACCCTGCTCGGCCCCAATGAGTACCGCATTGAGGTTATACTCATCCACGAGTGCCACGGCGGAAGTGATTTCATCAACAGTATATGTAGAAATATATACCGGGAAGTTTGCATCTACAACGCTTTTGAGGACTTCCATACGCAAGTCAGGTTTATCTTCCTTATATGCCTTCACATTATTCAACTCTTCTCTAATCAGCGCTAACAGGCCGGCCCGGGATGTCGGTCGGCGGTCGGGCATCAGGGCTTCGTCCCTCAATGAAAATTTAACACCGGCAGCGCGTTTCAATACCCTGTCTTTTGTTTTTTTGCCAAACAATTTGACGACAGCCGTTTGACCTCCGATCGGATTTTTATTGCCCGGCGCCAGTAAGACAGTGGTCACGCCTGAACGAAGGACCTTTTTGACATCGTCCGCCAGCGGATTGAAGGCATCGATAATCTGCATATCCGGCGTCACAGCTAAAACTGTTTCATCAATCTCACTGTAGATATCAAGTGACAGACCGATATGGCAATGTGCATCAATCAGGCCCGGCATAACATCTTTATCGGAGAAGTCCAGAACTTCAATCTCAGCGGGGACATCCGGCTTTTTTCTAACAGCCTGAATCTTGCCATTCTTTATAATGATGACGCCGTCCGTGATGATCCCATCCGTTACCGTCCAAATCCTGCCCGCGCGAATAGCAAGATTTTCAGGCGCATCCGCAGCCTTAACCATGCAACACGGTATGCTCAGCAAAATCAGTATGCTCAATAATACAATTTTTTTCACTGCTGTGATTTCCTCTCAAAAACTACTTTGCCCTCTATCAGAACCATTTCAACCCGGGTTTGTGTGTCCAAAGGATGCCCGTTGAGTATAACCAAGTCGGCATCTTTGCCAACCTGGAGGCTGCCGATTCGGTCAGCTACGCCAAACATCTCAGCAGGGGTCAATGTGATTGCCCGCAGTGCAGCGTCTTTGTCCATGCCGTTGGCTGCGGCCATTGCTGCTGCCAGTGTTATGAACTTCGAACTTGCGCCGTCTCTTCCCGATACACCCAGTGCAGTTTTGATCCCGTTTTTCGATAAGATTGAGGCATTACTCATATCATGGTTGCGATACTCTAATCTTGGCATGTCGACGAAAGACGTAGAAACAGGACCGACAATAACAGAGGCCTTTCGCCGGGCAATCTCGTCGGCTATTAAATAGCCCTCGGTACATTTATCTAAAATCAGAGTAAAGCCAAACTCATCGGCCAGCCGGAGCACATTCAAAATATCGGTCACACGGTGCGCTTCAACCTGGAGCGGAATTTCTTTGCGAAGGACCTGAGCAAGAACATCACTGGCAGGACTGGACCTGAACCTGGCCGGCCTTTTTGGCTTCTCTTTTTTTTCTGTCTCTTTTCCGCTATCTTTCTTTTCGTATTCCGCCTTTTTCCTGTTGTACTCGGCCATCTCCCGATCGGCCTTTTCCTTTGTCTGCATGTATACTTTTGTCGCAATCAAGGCTTCACGAATCGATGAGTAATGTTCCAAACGGGCCAGCGATGAGGATGTATTACCTGTTGACATGCCAACAGCGGCTTTGACAGTGGCATCCGCCTTCAAAACCATCCTGTCTATATTTTTAGAGCCGTTCAGTTTTAACACCGCGCTTCTGCCGCCGATCAGGCCGTGACTGCCCGGTGCGACACATACGGCTGTAACTCCCTGTGCCAACACTTCCCTGTATTCTTTTATGAAGGGATCAATCGCATCGAGAATATTAAGCTCCGGCGCGATGGTCCGGCTTTCATCTAACTCGCTGTCCATCACGAACAGCCGGGATTGGGCATCAATAAGACCTGGTATGACGAATTTGTCATTTGCATCGATGAGACGAACGTCCTCCGGTAAAACCACATTCTGGCCGAGTGCTTCAATCTTCCCACCCTTTATAAGGATAATACCATTTTCGATGGGATTGTCACTGATGGTAAGGATATGGCCGGCCCGAATTGCGATACCTTGGTCGCCAAATGCGCTTGTGAAGGTGAATAACAGAAGCATAGATGAAATGAGAATAATATTCTTATGGCCCATCACCACCGGATTCTCCATAAAATTGATAAGAACCTCTATTTTAACAGGATTCATCAGCTATGTCAACAAAAGTTCTCACGCAATTACCAATTTTATAGGTGGCGATGAAAAATACGTACTTAGCCAGCCCACAACAAGTACGCCATCTGTATTGACGTCCAATAAACGCCCGTAACAAAAGGCGGGAAAAGCACTTATGGGCAGAAATCATATATAGCATACAAGAATTCGTGGATTCGATCAATAAGGGCAGAGATGCTATCGGGGATATTCATTTTTTGATTTCTGCTAATACCAATTCCACGACCTTGGGCACCGATGCAGCGATTTCTTCCGAAAGCTCCAAACCGCAGCTAATATCCCTGGGTTTAATACCAAAAACCACTACCTCCTTCGGCTCACAGCCAAGCTGTTTGGTCATTGCCAGTGCCTCACCCAGCCCCAGTTCGTGCAGCGACATGCCAACTCCATCAGGTTGAGTCAGGTCGTCAGCAGTGAATCGAAGCACAGTCCCCGGCTCGCAATCGGCCTGGACCGCGTCGATGACAATGACCTTCTTCCTCTCGGCCAGCACGTCCAGCAAATCGGCACCGGCCGTCCCGCCGTCAACCAGCTCCACGTCGTCAGGAAGGGGGATTTCCCGCATCTGCTCTATCACACGCACGCCTACACCCTCGTCACGGAGCAAAATATTGCCTATTCCCAAGACGAGAACAGGGCTTCGATTGCAATCAGCACTCATATCTATATTACACCTCTGTAAAACCTGGTTGTTTTCGCATATTGTTTTTTGCCCTATTTTGAAAGGCAGGGTCGGCCGGCACTGTAGATCAATAATAGTATTTCTGCCATTATAATATGGAGTTGTCAAACGCAGCAGCATTTTTTTGCTCCTGAGATTGGGTTTGAATTGGGTTCGTTTTGGGTTTGTTTGGGTTCGTTTTGGGTTCGTTTGGGTTCGTTTTGGGTTCGTTTTTCCTAATTGACCAAGTGTCCATTTGGTCGTAATCCCTTATTAATACTTTAGTTACGTTCAACTTGACTTTTCGGAATTTGGCTTTGTTTTGCATAAAAAGTTTATTTTTTCGTACGTAATCTTTCGTACTTCGTAAGTCGTTTATTAATAGCAGATTACACTGGTTTTTTAGCCACAAAAATGCACAAAAAACACAAAGGCATGGAGAGAATTTAGACGCAGATTGCGCAGATTTACGCTGATTTTGTTTTGGCCGGCTTGGTGTTCCTGGCAAACTCTGCTCTAAAAGCGAGCTTTTGACGCATAGGGTTGCCTTCGTCCACAAGGCCATTGAAACGGCCTTATTCAAAAGCTGGCGAAAAATTGTTTTATTTGTCATTAATACACCCCTTAGGGCAGACGACAGATGACAGACCACAGACTCAAGACTTCAAATTCCCCAATTTTACATTCTAAATTCCGGCCATTTCTATGGCGGTTTACGTTTGCCAGCAGGCAAACATACAAGTATATTAACAGAACTCCAAACTATAGACAAGAAGAAAATTACCAAAAATACATTTTTTTGGCTGGGTATTTTCGTCCCAGTTAGATAACGCTTCGCTATTCTGGGTCCCTGCCTAAAGCATGCAGGGATTCGGGTAAGCCCCAGTTGGAAAGTAAACATTTGACTTCGTCTTCATACTTCCAACGGGGTAAACAGCACGGAAAAGGGCTGTGGATTCTTTGATAACGCTATTTGCTAAGGCTACTTGGATTCTTCTTGTTTAGGCAAACTGGCTAACTTACTGCATTTTTACGAGAAACTATTTGCTCTTTTTATCAGTTGGAGAGAATATGAAGCCAGTCCGCTCATCAAATACAAAACTATTATCCGGCCATTTTATATGATAACGCTCGGGGACGTTATTGGGATCGTTTAGCTTATATTCGTGAACTTCAATGCGAATTTCCATTACCACTTCAGGTTTGTCATTTTCCCAAAAAAGCGTTCGTGAGATTATCGAAAAAGGCAACATAAGTGTATCTACATTCTTAAATTTCCCTGCAGTTATTTCAATAGCGCTATGAAGATCGGGGGGAAAACGTTTCCTGTACGAAGTTAAAGCATACCCAAACTTTCTATCAAATGTCCATTCATCAATCCGTCCTTCTTCGTCAACGTTTGTCATGATTGCCAAATTTGAATCCGGCAGTGCAATCTCCATTTTCTCTAAGTTCTCAGAGTTCAACCAAACATCTTGTCCCCAGGGCTTCATACCCAGGCCAACTTCAATGTCATTTTGAAGATTAGGCTTCTTGTCCTGCCCAATTAAACCACAATAGAAATTACTACCTTCGGTGCGCCACAGCCGCTCCACTCTGCTTCCAGGATAGGAAACCATTTGCAACTCATGGTCCCGAAAAGTAGATGGGGGTTCCAAGTCTAGTTTACGTTCTTTAAGGCGGGAATCGTATCGAATCCTGCCATGGAGAAACGAAAACTCTTTTTCGGTTGTCAGTGTTCCCGTACCCAGAAGCCGCCTACTTACAAGACTTTCTTTCTCTGAGTTTTCTTGAATCTTTTTTTTGACCGCGGAAGGTAGTGAAGTCGTTCGGGTATGTTCATACTTCACGATTAGATTCTGAAGCCTTCCTAATCGAATTCCCATAGCCTGTTGTATTGTTGTTGCATCGTGCGCAGCCATACAGATATTTGCTATACTCAACAAAAGGCAAATGCTCGTCCATTTTTTAATCTTCATTTTAGTTATCTCCTTTTTAATTTCCGTTTTATTTATGTCTTAAGATGGGCGCGTGTTGTAAATTTTTCAAGAGAATAACAACCGTTTCATTTTGAACGCGTCCGTAGATAGCATATTAAACTCACTAAGTCTTCATTATCCCATTGCCATGCTCATGCTTTTTTCGTTGTGGCACATGTTAACAGGGTCCACAACGATTAGTAACGTTAATCACTCCAAAGGCTCACAAAGAAAACAATTATCAGCCGACGACATGTCCGGAAAATATTCCGTTAAAACATACTGGTCCTCAAAATAGGTACCTCGGCATAAGTGACCAAAATATACCCTCACATCAGCACAAGTTTTAGTCGCAATAAACTTAGGGCAGATACAGCCAGGGTCATCCGAGATCTGACAAACTGGGAGCCAGTAGAGGGCGGTTGTTGTAATATAAACAAGATTTTCGTCGTAAAACTCGCAGTGAAAATCACAAGGCGGCGCCGTCCACCAGTAACACTCACATGCAAATATACTGCCGGCAAAGACAACGATGACAAGACTCAATACGATAAGTTTAATTTTAATACTTTTCATAGTAACACATCCTTACCTTTTTAGCTTTTTGAGCTTCCTTATTTTGTAGCTCTACATCATCTCGGGATACGTCATCCCCTTTCTAACTGCCCGGGACAACCGCGTTTATCAAGAACTTTGCCTGCGACGCATGCTCATAGTCAGGCCAATTATCAATTATTTTTTGATAAAATTCCATCGCTTTCTCATACTCGCCAACCGACTCGTAACAAACAGCCGAAAAATAGTAAGCGTCTGGGGTATATGTAGGAGAGGGCGACAATCCTTGTATTATTCTTTCAAATACGATTATAGCTTTTCGGTAATAGTCTTTCGCTTGCTCATGACGACCTTTATTTTCCTCCCAAAAAGCCTGATTAAAATATTCCTTTCCTATACGGGATATCGCCCTTGGTAAACCTATGTGTCCGGAAGAGTTTTCAACCAGTTTATCAAGAGCTTCTTGAGCCTCGCCATTTCTTTTCATCGAGAAGTACAAGATTACAAGATTTCTTTGTGCCCCGAAGGCATAATTAGTGCCTGGATAATTTGTTACGATGTTTTGATACACAGTCCTTGCTTCTGCGTATTTCCTTAGCTTTTCGTATCTTTTTGCGACAATCCAAAACAACGTTGGCACATCCGGATGGTCATTAAAATCGGCAATTAAGATGTCAAGGGCTTGGTTGGCTGCGGCATCGTCTCCCGACTTGATAAGGGACAAGACATTTGTCTTTGCTATCTCCAATTCTGACCGCTTCGCGGAATCATCTTCAGGCCGGTGGTCTATAACGTATTGATAAAGCTCGCGGGCCTTGTCGAATCTATTTAACATAGTAAATTCATCTGCCAGCATGTTCACCGCATTTGCTATCTGTTTATGTTCGGAATAATCGGTAAGCAATTTTTCAATAGCAACATCAGCATTGGGGTCATCTCCCAGCCACATATTTGAAACTGCAAGGCTCTTTTGTGCCCATATCGCGTACTCGGCCTGAGGCCAGTTATCCACAACATATTGATAAAGCTGTTTGGCCTTTTCGTATTTTGCCGTCCAGCGATAGTGATCCGCCGCCTTGTTAACCGCTTTTGCTATATCCTTATGTTCTGAAAAGTCAGTAATCAATTTTTCAACCGCATATTGGGCGGCGTCATCGTCTCTGAGCTTAATGTTTGAAATTGCCACGCCCTGCTGCGCCCATATAGCCGAATCGCTGTCAGGGAAGTTCTCGACAAAGTATTGATAAAGCCGTCGGGCATTTCTGTACCTTTTTAACAAGCTGCATTCATCTGCCAGCATGTTCACCGCATTTGCTTTCTGCTTATGTTGTGAAAAATTGGCAAGCAATTTTTCAATAGCAGCGTCAGCATTCGGGTCATCTACGAACTGAATATATGAAATTACCAGGCTTTTTTGTGACCATATCGCGTACTCGGCCTGAGGCCAGTTGTCGACAACATATTGATAAAGCTGGCGGGCTTTTTCGTATCTTTTTGACCAGCGATAGTGATCTGCTACCTTGTTGACCGCTTTTGCTATATTCTTGTGTTCTGAAAAGTCAGTAAGTAATTTTTCAATTCCATCCTTGGCAGCAGCAAAATCTCCAAGCTTAAT
>JAOUFU010000357.1 GCA_029858035.1 Phycisphaerae bacterium | reverse complement strand
TTAAGAATCCTGTCTCTTTCGGCGGCATTGACACTTGCATTATCGCTGCTGATGACCCAACGAAAAAATTGAATGATCATGATTACAGCGCACACCACTGCCGGTAACAAAAATACGAAACCTACCGCAAAGCCGGGGCCCGGGAAGATTCGTAATACAAAAATCAAAATGATAGTTCCCGTAAAAACAGACAAACAAATCGCCGTCAGCCACTTCAGCTTAGCAGCAAATCTGAACACCAACATTGCTATGACAAAAAAAAAGATTCCCATAACACAAATCATTAACGGTATGATCCAGAACGGCAAGAAAGTTGTTTGTTGCTCCATTTCGCTTCTCCTTTTTATTTACGGGTTTTCAAAATATATGTTGCGTCTTTAACACTCATCTCGCCTTTTTCTATCGAATCCAGAATTTCCCTCCTGCTTAGCGGCTTTTCCCCAACTGTGCTCTTGAGTATATTGTTTACGCTATCGAGCATCTTGTTTATCGTCGGATAGGATATCCCAAGCTCCTTTTCCACCTGTTTAATATTTCCCCGTTGCCGCAGAAAAACAGTAATGAACTTTTGATATTCGACCGGTAATGCTGTCAAGCCGCCGGCATTGAAAGAGCCGTTAATTTCGCTGCCGCAGCCGCTGCACTTTATCCGTGTTATCTCAATCGCCTCACCGCAAAGCGGACAACCGACAGGCAGTTTTAGTTGTTTAATATCTTTACTCATATACTCCATTTATTTACTATTATTAGAATTATACTCAATATAATCAATAAGTCAATAAATATTCTTAATTTTACCAAAAAAATGAAAATATTGCCTGATATGACTAAAAAAGGTGATTTTTGGCCAAAGAACCCACTCGAACTGGGGGAAATTTTTCAATTATATTGGTGATTTGTCTGAATTGCGGATGTTTTGTGGCCTCAACTACCCCGAATGATACCCTCTCCATACAAAGAATCTATTATTCGCTTCCTGCAACCACAATGCTCAGATGTACTTTTTTCGCATCCTTCACTCGGCTCGTAGGCTCTTCTATCTTTTCTTCAGGCTTGGTAATAATCGGCTTTACCGGGGTTATCAAATCATCAACAATCTTGATAATACCGGCTGTGCTAACACCATCGAACTTCTGCTCGCCGGCCATCTTGGTGCCAACAAATAATGTCGTCGAATCGCAACTCCCCCAAACATCGGCCAGGTCGGCCAGAAGTAAATTTAAGTCCCCTTGGCTGCAAGTAAGCGAATATACGCGTTTGCCGCCCCGGCTTTCTACGCTGATGGAACCAGAAAGGCCTTTTCCCTCAATCGCCCTGTCGATAAACGCATTAACCGTGCTCAATACATCCGTTTTCAATTCAAGCCTGCCATCAAATGCTACCGCAGGTACTGGAGGGATGTTATGCTCAGGGGCAACAATTGTGTAAACCACAACCCCCAAAATAGCTACCAGCCCGACCATAGCCGCAGCAGCTAAAAACTTGCGAACCATCAGATGCCTGACACCTACACGCCCGCCGGAAGGTTCCTCGTTCCAGGCTCGTTCGCCTGATAGTACCTCTGTTTCCAAAGAAGCCTTTACCCCATCCAGAATCCGGGCCGGTGCCTCTGCACGAGGCAAAGAGCTAACTAACATCTTACTCGTCTGAAGCTCTCGCAGCCGCTGCGCAGCTTGTGCATCACGAGATATCAGCCGTTGAACCTCGGTATTCTCCCTTTCTGTCAGCTCTCCATCAATATAGCTATTCAGCAACTCTTCCATATTTGGATTCTCTATTTGGCTCATTGTAAGTTGGCCTCCATAATCTTTCTTAGATTGCTTCTGGCCCTGCTCAGTCTGCTCTTAACCGTACCCAGCTCTATATCCAGAACCTCTGCAATTCGGGCATAATTCATACCTTCAATATCCCGTAAGACAACAACCGCCCTGTGCGCATCATCTAATTTCATCAGCGCGTCGATAACCATGTCGCAAAGCTCTTTGTTCTGAGCCACCGCCGCCGGATCAGGGCAGCTTTCATCAGTCAAAAACTCCTTCAACTCTCGTCTTGCCTGCCGGTTGTGTTCATCGTCTTCGGCATCCAGGCTTTTGTGCTTAAACCTGACGTTTCGCTGGCAATAATTCAGAGTCAAATTAACAGCTATCCTAAACGCCCAGGTGTAAAAGCTGCTTCTGCCTTCGAATTCATCTATTTTTTCTATTATTTTGACAAACGTATCCTGCGTAAGTTCCGTAGCATCATCGGTATTTACACATATTCTCAATATAACGTTATATATGCGATTCTGATACTTAAGAATGAGCCTTTCCATCGCCGCTGAATCGCCCTGCCTGCACCGCTCAACCAATACAGCATCGTCAATTTTGATATTCACCACTTCTGTCACGCCTTTTTCCATCAATTAGACACAAATTGCCCAAAAACGTTCCGATAAATAAATGAGGTCAAACTACAGGATATAATCGCAGATTTGGCCTTTCTGGTCAACTAATTTAACCAGACAGGTAAATATGGAATACACTTAATGTCTTTATACAACCGTAGAAAAATCATTTTGTCCGGGTAAGGGTAAACTCAGCCGAAAGACGTTTACCGTTGGGACATATGCACGTGGCTTCCAATATGTAGTTTTGGCCCGCCTCTGACTCGAAAGGCAGACTGAATTCGTAAGCTCTTAAAAAGTCCCGCCAGTAACGGTTGTTTTCAACTACATCTTTCAAATCAATGTCCGGCCAGATAGCAATTCTCCTGCCCTTCGGCTCAGCCGAGCGAGGAACTTTCTCGTACAATTCAAAACGAAATGTCCCGGGCGCCTTTATCTGATAACCAAAGGAGTCCAACAAGCTCACATAAACCTTTATCTTTGACCCTTCGCCCGCATCGTTGACGCCGGTGAATTCGGTTAACGGCACAATATCGATTTTCACCGGAGTATAAGGAGCATAGAAGAAAAATTCATTGCAATCGTTAACAGACTTAAGCGGCTGCTCATTCTTCTTAATGCGAACCTGCGCCGGCTCACAACCGGACTCAACAAACAGCAATATACAGAAAAATATTTGTAATGTCACACCTGCCGTTTTCATAAACTATAAATCCTCATCGAGCATGTGGCCAAGGCCATATTTTTTCGCTCGCAAATAGTCAATGTTATGCTTGCTCGGCTCGGCCCTCAATGGTATCTGCTCAACAATCTTTATGCCATAAACCTCAAGCCGACTTATTTTCTTCGGATTGTTGGTCAATATACGTATCTGCTTCAATCCCAGGTCGCGACAGATTTGAGCGCCAACTCCATAATCCCGCTTGTCGGCCATAAAGCCCAGCTTGAGATTGGCCTCAACCGTGTCAAGACCCTGCTCCTGAAGTTTATAAGCCCTCAGTTTATTGGTCAGCCCAATACCCCTGCCCTCCTGCCTAAGATAAATCAGGGCCCATTTGCCGGCCTTTTCTATCATCTTCATCGCAGTTATCAATTGATAACCACATTCGCACCGTTGAGAATGAAATAAATCCCCTGTCATGCATTCAGAATGCACCCTTACCAACACCGGCTCGTTGTGTTCGATTGGCTTGCCATTTTCATTCAGTTCGCCCACACCACCTTTGCATAATGCCAGATGCGGCTCAGGTGATAGTTTGCTCTCATAGCCAATCAGCTTGAATTCTCCGTAGTCCGTAGGCAAATTCACGCTCTCAACACGCTTGATCTGACTCTCGCGCTGCAGGCGATATTCTATGAGCTTGGCGATTGAAACAATCTTCAGCTCGTGCCTTTCACAGAATTTCAACAGCTCCGGCACCCGTGCCATCGAACCGTCTTCGTTCATAATTTCACAGATGACCCCGGCCGGTTTTAGATTCGCCAACCGCGTCAAATCTACTGACCCCTCAGTTTGCCCCGCTCGAACTAATACTCCGCCTTCTCTTGCTCGTAATGGAAATATATGGCCCGGACGGACAAGGTCACTTGCTTTAGTCTCGTCGGCAATCGCCACCTGAACCGTCTTTGCCCTGTCAGCAGCACTGATACCGGTACTTATCCCTTCGGCAGCGTCAATGCTAACAGTAAACGCCGTACCGAAGCGGGCCGTATTATCGACCGTCTGCGGGTACAGACCAAGCGAATCACATTTCTCGCCCGTAAGTGGCAGGCAAATAAGACCGCGACCATACTTGGCCATAAAGTTAATAACCTCCGGCGTCACCTTTTCAGCCGCACAAACCAGGTCACCTTCGTTCTCGCGGTCTTCTGCATCTACAACCACGATTATATTGCCCTGACGAAGCTCTTCCAAAACTTCCGGTATTTCGCTGAATTGAACTGCCATTTTTTAGTTATTCAAACCTGCTAATTTAAAACATTTAGAAACTCTTCCTGTTAATCTACCAACTGCTGCGGGTGTTATCAATCTTCGGTTTATTCATTATTTCACCGGCTCTAAATTATCGTTAACTAAAGACGAATCATCTAATTTCGTATGATCACTTTCCACGTCGGTTAACACATTGTTGGTAAACACTACACGCTTGCTCGCTTGGCCTTCGACGGCCAGTGCCTTTGGTTTAACGCCCGAAAATACGTTGCCGGTAATAACCACATCCGAAGTCCCAACAATAATCATGCCGCCTGCCTTAAGGTCACCTGTGCCGCGTTTCACCTTGTCGCCACCGATGTAGCTGTCGGAAAAGTTGTTGCCTGTGACAGTGATGCGCCCACTCTTGAGGCCTATCGCTAAAGCGTGCCCGCCCATGATAGTGAACGTGTTGGCGCTGACAGTGCAGCCGTGTGCGTCGCGCAGGTCGATTCCTCCCGATTCGTCATGCGCTATGACATTGGCACTTAGCGTTATGCCGTAGCAGTCGCGGTCGAGCACGATGGCGGTGCCACTGCACTCCTCGATCATATTACCTGATATAA
>JAOUFU010000356.1 GCA_029858035.1 Phycisphaerae bacterium | reverse complement strand
GACGCCAAGTTCTCAACCGGTATTGAGCCAACAGGACAGTGGGGTAAGTTCCCTCCGCCGGGTATATGGAACTTCTATACCTACTGGCACGAAATGAAAACAAAGTGGGGCTCCGTTTTTATCGGCAAAGAAGAGCTGATTCAACCGGGCCGCTGGTACTGCGTCGAAGTGATGCTCAAATCCAATTCCAGCCCTGACAAGGCCGACGGCGAGCAGGTCTTTTGGGTCGACGGAAAGCTGTTCGGAAGATTCACAGGCTTCCGCTGGCGTACGACCGACAAGCTCAAAATCAACAGCTTCTGGCTTCTCTTCTACAACACCGACCAGCCCGCCAGTCACAACAAGGACCCTCACCCTGAAAGCCGAGTCATGGAGGTCTGGTTCGATGATATCGTCATCGCCACCGAGTACATTGGGCCGGTCTATGGCAGACCTAAAGGCGGTAAGAAGAAAGCAACGCCTTCGAAGAGCGCCCTATTGACACCGGGTATGCTTTTACCCGAGCCCGGCGAGGTTGTTTTCTCACAAAGTTTCGAAGATGGCCCCGGAAACTTCAAAGGAGGAAATGTCAGTAATGGCGGTGTCGATGATTCAAAGGCCTACGAATTTGGGCCAAAAGGCGCATGGATATGGGATACTTATTCCATACCCGTCAAGGACTCAACGACGATACGATTCAAGCTCAAACCACTCTGCGATGTTAGTGAGGTTTCAATCTTGATCTGGTCAAAAAAGCATAAAGACAACTGCCGTTATAGAATTGTCGGACTCAAGAAAGGCCAATGGAGGGATGTTGAGTTCCGGGCCATAGAGGCTCGGACCGGCTGGGATATGAAGGGACCCAGCCTTGAGACAGACGTCCTCGACAACATTAAGCTCATTTTCGAGGGAAACGAACGAGACAAGATACTTTCGGACGATTTTGAGATTCTCAGGTAGCGATGTCTCGACAAAAGAAATGGCTCAGCAGCTTACTAACCATCCCTGCAAACATAGAAAGCCATCATGCCATTTTGAATTTCTCACCTTAAACCATCTAACTCAAGGCCTTTCTGCGAATTATATTGTAATTTATGGCCTCAAAGCTTATCATTTCCTCAGAAAAAACCAGGTCTTGTTAGTGTTGTATAGTAAAGTTGGAGATTAGGTTGTGCGAAAGTATGTTTTCCTGACAACGTTAGCGCTATTTTTGTACGGATGCCAAGGCGGCGGTAAATCCGATTCTATTGAAAAATCTACTCAGAAGACGAACCCTAAGAAATCCTCCGACGGTCTTGTCATAACTGTAGCAGATGAGACTATAACCAGTGACGAGATAATTACGGCCGCGTCAGCACTAATGATGCCGATTGCGCAAAGCAGCAATTTTGAGAACTTCAAACGGCAAGCTAAACCAAAGCTTGAAGAAATGATTACAGCCAGAATATCAAATATTTTGCTTTATCAGGAGGCAAAAAAGAACACCAGAGAAGACATTGACCAGATACTGGAAAGGCCGGCAGAGGCCGAGATTCGAAAATATATTATTGACTTCGGGGGTGATTATGCAAAGGCAGAAGAGGCCCTTAAACAACAGGGAATGGATTGGGCCGGCTTTAAGAAATATCAGAAAAAGATGATTCTCACAGAATATTACTTAGGCTCGCTATTACCGAGGGCCGCGCCAATCACTTACAGTGAGCTGCTTGCTCGTTACAATCAAATGAAAGATGAATCCTTTGTTACCCTCGCGGCGGTAAAGTTTCAACTGATTGACATTGAACCGGCAAAGTTACAAATAACAGACCCTAATCAGGACCAGCTCGAACAGGCAAGAATGCTGGCTAATGAATTACTTAAGCAAATAAAGGCGGGCAAGAACTTTCCCGAAGTGGCCAAAGAACACAACGGAGTATCGTTTGCCGCACACAGCAAGCCGGTGCAGCCGGCCAGTCTCAGATATAGTATTCTTGCAGACGAAGCTGAAAAGCTCGAGGCGGGCGAAATCTCAGGGCCAATTGAGACACCACAGCAAAGTCATATCTTCATAATGAAGCTTCAAGAGAAACATCCTAAAGGCTATGAGCCGTTTGAGAAGGTGCAAAGAGAAGTGGAAGCTACAATCATCTCTGACCGCCGCAAGCAGGCTCAGGACAAGATTCTTACCAGACTCAGCCGGCAGGCGGAAAATGAGCTAAGCGATGAATTTGCAGAGTTCTGCCTGCAAAAAATCTACGAGAGGAACAGCAAATAAATAAACATAGACCTAAGTATCGGTCTAATAGGATTAACGGATGGAAATTATAGCACATGGCATAGACCTTGTAGATTGTCCACGAATAGAAGAGATGTTAAATCGTCACGGCCGGCGCTTTGTTGACAGGGTTTTTACTGCCGCAGAACAGGCTTATGCCGATGCGAACAAGGACAGGGTAGAGAAATTTGCCGGGCGTTTTGCAGCGAAGGAAGCCATTCTCAAACTGATGGGGACAGGCTGGCGGGGCAAGATTGCCTGGACGGATATTGAGGTAGTAAACAATGCTGCGGGACAGCCAGAGGTTACCCTAAACGGTGAGGTTAAGAAAATTAGCGACAATCTTGGGATTAAGCATATAAGCGTCAGTATCACACATACTGCAAATTTTGCAATTGCATCGGCGGTTGCATTAGCTCAAAATTGTCGTGATTCCTGACCGGTTTTTAGTCATTTTTGCCATCGGCTGCAAATTACGCTTCATATAATGCTAAATACAGGTTACCAAAATGAGTATGATTGTATCGTTATAGGTGGTGGTCACGCCGGTGTTGAGGCTGCTCACGCTGCCGCTAAAACCGGTGCCAAAACGGCCCTTATAACCATCAGCAAAGATACCATAGCCAAAATGAGCTGCAATCCGGCCATTGGCGGGCTTGCGAAGGGACAAATTGTGCGCGAAATCGATGCGCTTGGCGGACTGATGGGCCTGGCGATAGATACAACCGGTATTCAGTTTCGAATGCTCAATCGTTCAAAGGGCCCTGCCGTCCAGTCGCCGCGGGCACAGGCCGACAAATACAAATACAAAGATTTTATACGCATGCAGCTTGAAGAAACTGAAAATCTTGTCATCATTGAAACGATAACATCACAGATTATTACCAAAGAAGACAAGGTGCAGGGTGTACTCTGTCTAAACGGAAAGACATACAATGCTCCGACAGTAATCTTAACAACAGGAACATTCCTTCGCGGCTTGATGCACATAGGTAGTGAGCAGTTCGCCGGAGGCCGGCTCGGAGAACCTGCTGCTGAGGAACTTTCAAAGAGCCTTGAACAAATTGGTTTGGAACTGGGGAGACTCAAGACCGGCACACCGGCGAGACTGGATGCAAAGACCGTGGATTTGGATAAACTTGAAATCCAATACGGAGATGAAAAGCCACAGCCTTTCTCATATATGACAGACAGTATACAGCAACGACAAATTCCGTGTTGGATAACCTATACAAACAAAGGGATACATAAGTTAATCCAGGACAACCTTTATCGTGCGCCGCTTTATACGGGTCAGATTAGCTCTACAGGCCCGCGGTATTGCCCGAGTATTGAGACAAAAATCGTGCGCTTCCCGGACAAGAACCGGCATCAGGTATTTTTAGAGCCTGAAGACCAAGACGTATCAACCATCTACTGCAATGGTATAAGCACATCCCTTCCGAAAGACATTCAGGAGCAAATGCTGAAACTGCTGCCCGGAACCGAAAATGCTCGAATTGTCCATTACGGCTATGCCATTGAGTACGATTATTGTCCGCCAATTCAACTGAAGCCGAATCTGGAAACCAAGAAGATATCGGGGCTCTTTCTGGCAGGACAGATAAACGGGACCAGTGGTTATGAAGAAGCTGCAGGACAAGGTATTATTGCGGGAATAAACGCAACCAGAAAGCTGAAAAATCAAGAGCCGATTGTACTCGGCAGAGACCATGCTTATATCGGGGTGATGATAGACGATTTGCTGACGAAAGGGATTGATGAACCATATCGCATGTTCACGTCACGAGCCGAGTTCAGATTGGCTTTAAGAGCTGATAATGCCGACCGACGTTTAACGAAAATAGGAAATACAGTTGGGCTTGTGGATAACAAGCGATGGACAAAATTCCAGAATAAACTTGAAAGCATTGATAAACTCAAAAACTATCTGAAGGTCACACGTTCGGGAGGTGTGAGTTTGTGGGAACAACTCAGGCGGCCAAAAAGCAGTCTTATGAAAATCTTGGCTGAGAACTCCAATTGCAAAAAAGACGGTTTTACCGATGATGTGCTGCAGGCAGCAGCGATTGATGCCAAGTACGAAGGTTATCTAAACAAACAAGAACGGCTGATGGCAGGCTTTCGTGCTCTGGAAAACAAGAATATCCCGCCGGCTCTGGATTACTTCGAAATTATGCATCTTCGGACAGAAGCGAAAGAAAAGCTGTCAACCTTCAGGCCTGTCACGCTTGGTCAGGCTTCTCGATTAAGCGGTATTACTCCCGCTGATATCACGGTCATTCAGATTCACCTAAGAAGATAATGTCACTGAATGAATGATAAGTAGTAATATCTATCCAAAGGTTGAATATAATGTATGAGCTTTCCGAGAACATCTACAATAAGCAAGTCGGGCGACACGAGCCGAAGTTCAGGCTCTGGCGGTCGGCAGGATTGCTTTTGACATACAAATGCAACTGCAGTTGTGAATTCTGTTATTACAATTGCGGTCCTGATAAAAACGGACTCGTGTCCGTAGATACAGCGTTAAGTAGCTGGCAATCTACGAAAAATCTTGCCGGTGATGCCGCCAAAATTCATATCACCGGTGGGGAACCTTTCCTGTATTTTGATCATCTATTACAAATCTTAGAAGAGGCCGGAAAACAGAAACTCGGCAAAGTGGATTTGATAGAAACAAACGGATTCTGGG
>JAOUFU010000355.1 GCA_029858035.1 Phycisphaerae bacterium | reverse complement strand
TCTGAAGAAAACATTGGGCCGGTTCCTATCTGGCGATTCAAATATACCTGATAAGAATGTTGAACATCAACTGAAGGCGCTGCAACGACTTATAGCAGCCATTACCACGGCGGTAGGCCGGGTTGGTAGCCAGTTTGCCAAACATCACCTTGCCCGGTTTTCACCATCGGAGATATCCAACTTGGTCCGGATGGAACATGGAAGTGTTTTTGTCAGTCACGAAGTGAAATGCTGGCGCAAATATCTCGAATTGGCCGAAACATTGACCGAGGATTCTATCGAGACAGAGATAAGGAAAGCCATTGCCGATTATGCGGAGTCTTTGATAAAAGGGCCGGATCGGTGATCTTTGTACAGGGGAACACCTTATGAACATAAAAGGCGAAATTCACTGGAGTGAAGGCCTCTTCCTTCAGCCTCATCATCTACAGTCCATGCAAAGACAAATACTTGAGAAGTTCACTAGGGAACATCGCCTCCGCTGGAATTATCCATATGGTGTAATCGAAATGAAAGTTTCTGATGACCAGTTGGAAAATATGCGGGTTTCTTTTGACCGACTGCGGGTCATTATGCCCAGCGGTCTCGAGGTGAACGTACCTGATAGTGCTACGCTTCCGTCACTCGATATTAAAAAAGCGTTTGCATCAAGTGGGGCCCCGATTACCGTGAGCTTGGGTGTGCCCCTGTGGTCACCTTCCGGCGGCAATGTGATTGAGAAAAGCACCGACCAGGATTTGCGTGCCAAGCGTATGTATCATGTCACTGAGATTGAAAGGCCCGATGAAAACACCGGCGAGAATCCACAGCCGATCCTTGTTCGCCAGATTAACGCCAGGCTTCTGTTGGACGGCGATGATCGCTCAGACCTTGAGGTGCTGCCGCTTCTGAGGATTGTCCACGCCGCAGGCGAGGATGTTGGATTTCCTCGTCGAGACCCGGAATATGTTCCCCCATGTCTGGTCGTCAATGGCTCTCCGGTTCTTGCTGAGTTGCTCCGGGACATGACTAACCAGGTCATTGCCAGCCGGAACGAATTGGTTGTCCAAATTAACCGAGGGGGATTCAGTGTTGATACCATGCGTGGTGTCCAGTTTGAACAAATGCTCCGTCTCAGAACACTCAACCGTTTTAGTGCCCGGCTTGGCGCCCTCATCCAGGCTCCAAGCGGTGTTATGCCGTTCGAAATGTACCTTGAGTTAAAACAGATGCTGGCTGAGCTCACCGCCTTACGTCCGGACCGCGACCAGTTCGAGACAGTTGATTACAACCACGACAACCCCGCAATAGCTTTCAAGGAGATTTGTTCCAGGATTAGGGGCCTGCTCAAGGGCGTTGTCCCGGCGAGATTCATGAAGGCCGCCTTTACGATGGTCCCGGAACAAAACATCTTGGCTGCAAATCTCACCGAGGAGATGCTTTCCCAGCCGAACGAGTATTTCCTTGCCATAAAAACAAATCAAGATCCTTCAGAACTGGCAAAATTGGTCCTGGATCGTGATAAGTTCAAACTCATGCCCGAGAGTCTTGCAAACCAGCGGGTATTTGGTATCCAGCTCAACCAGGAATTGTATCCCCCGATCGAGCTTCCGGCCCAGGTGGGGCTGCATTATTTTCGGTTGATACGTGGTGAGAGTGCGCGACTTTGGGAGCGGGTAAAACAAGACAAGGTCCTTGCAGTGCGGTGGCCGGGAATTGATTCCTCTGACTATGAGATTACACTGTACATGACTGTTCCGAATAAGGAGGTAAAGTAGATGACACTGTTAGAGCTTTGCGAACCTCTTTTTCAATACGTCGCTCGACTTAGCAGGCTGGCGCGAATGGGGCACTCTCTGGAAATGAGCCAGGTTCGCAGTGACATAAAAAGAATTCTTGAAGAGATGAAGGCCAATGCGTCAAATAACGCTGAATTGATCAGTCAATACGAAAAGGTTGAATTACCTCTTATTTTCTTTGTAGACTTTATAATCAAGGAAAGCAAACTAAGCTTTGCTCCTGAATGGCTGGAATTAGGTCGCGAGAGAAACGAATTGGCGGGAGACGAAAAATTCTTTGATCTACTGGATGGAGACCTGGCGGATCCCAGTGACGCTGCTACGCAGAGGCTGGTAATATTTTATACGTGCATCGGCTTGGGTTTCACAGGTATTTACACTGGCCAGACGGAGAGCATAAATCGACTTGTGTCGAAAATCTCCGCCCGTATTTCCGGCATGATGGATGCGGATGAAAAGTCTTATGTTTCGCCGGAGGCCTATGAGAATGTGGATTCAAGAGACTTTGTGGAGCCACCAGCGGCAAAGCTGGTGGGTATCGGAATAGCCCTGATAGGCCTTATTATTGTGTGGATCATCACTTATTTTCTCCTGTTTAAAACGACTTCAAGTGATGTGGACAAGGCCCTCAATAAGATTATTAGTTCCCCAAAAGAATATTCGTCCGTCACCGAGCATTCACAGGATGATAATAGTTAAACTGGAGTGTATAACACTATGGTGCGTGGAATTTCGACTTTTACAAATCTTCCAACGCCGCTCAAGGTAGGACTGATAGTCGCTTCAGGGGGCGGTACTTTGGCCGTATTAAGTTTATTAGATCTGCCGTCCAGTGTATATTGGGCTGTTTTTATTGGACTGGCCCTTGTTGCGTTATTCCTTTTTTTGTACTGGCGTCTGCTAAAGTTGCTGAAGAAACGCAAGGCCGCTCCGATGGAACAAGACCTTTTGAAAAGTTCCTCGGTCACACCGCAAGGTATTAGCGAACCCGCGAACTTGGCAAAGCTTGATGACTTACGTAAAAAGTTTGAAGAGGGTTCCCGAAAGTTTCAAAGCGCCGGCAAAAGTCTTTACAGCTTTCCATGGTATGTAATCGTGGGTGAACCAGGTTCTGGCAAGACCGAAGCCATACGACACTGTAATGTAGGTTTCCCTCCCGGTCTGCAGGATGAGTTTCAGGGTACGGGGGGGACGATCAATATGAATTGGTGGTTCACGGACCACGCGGTAATCCTCGATACTGCCGGTCGGTTAATGTTCGAAGAGGTCGAAACAGGTGGGTCTAAGGAATGGAGAGAGTTTTTAAACTTGATGAAAAAATATCGGCCGCGTTGTCCAATCAATGGCGTACTGCTCGTAATACCTGCCGACAGTCTTATAAGAGATACGGCTGACCAAATTGAGCAGAAAGCATCCAAAATTGCACGGCAGTTTGATGTGATACAGCGAACTTTGGACGTGCGGTTTCCGGTCTTTGTGGTCGTTACTAAAAGCGACTTGATAAACGGTTTCCGCGATTTCTTTGATAATCTGCAGGACCCACAGCTTCAGCACCAGATACTGGGCTGGTCCAATCCTGCGCCCCTTGATGAGCCTTACAATCCCGATTTCGTTGACCAACATCTAAAAGCAATTCAGGGAAGACTTTTCCGACGAAGGCTTGCGCTGTTACAAGAGGTAATGTCTGAAGAGCCTCGAGCAGAGGAGATACGCACGGCTGACACCTTGTACGCATTTCCACAAAGTCTTACCAAAATAGCACCGCGAATGGCTCGCTACCTGGAGCTCATCTTCAGTGTCGGTAGTAAGTGGTCTTGCAAACCTCTGTTTTTCCGGGGCATTTACTTCACCTCCTCGATGAGGGAAGGCTCCGCCTTGGACGAGGACTTGGCTGAATCGCTCGGAGTACCGCTCGATTCTCTTCCGGACGGACGCGTGTGGGAGCGGGACAGGGCTTACTTTCTCAGAGACCTTTTTATAAAAAAGATTTTTCGGGAGCAGGGGCTCGTTACCTATGCGACAAATGCAAAAAGCCTGCATAGGCGCCGGAAAGCAGTCGTTTTGATTTCGGCTGCGGTCAGTGTTGTTTTCCTGCTTTTTTTGACCATCCTCGCATACCGGGAATTTAACAGAAGCATTGGGGATATAAAGAAGTATTTTGTGAACCTCGCAGGATTAATGCCGGGAGGTGATACAAATGGTCAGAATAAACTGGGAGTATTAACAGAAATAGCTGATGAAGATGGGTACTTTTATGAATATCTTGGCAATAGAGAAATACCCATTGCAGGTGACGTTCAAAGATACAACGTTTCTGCACTACTTGACAAGGCGGTTAGAGAATGGGATAAAAAGGGCAAACCTTGGATTTTTGTTCCTGCCGGTGTGGTTTCAGGGGGGATCACATCACAAAAACTAAAAAAGGCACAGGCCGCACTTTACAAAGTCAACGTACTCCAACCGTTTGTAAATGCCTCCAGGAAATTGATGATTGCGCAAAAAAACGGCGAATGGATATCGAAGAACCCGGAGACCATGACGCTGCGTCAGCTAATTCAGCTCAAAGCAAATAAGCCGCTAAACGATAAAGGTGAATACTCCGCCGAGTCCTTCTTGGACCCCTTCTTCGAATATATTATCAGAAATGATTTGGGCGACGAGAACGAACTCAATAAACGGTCCACACAATACAGAGAACAAAAGGTCAAATTACATCAGCCGCTTAAAAACATCTATAACGGGGATTGGCCGCCGTCATTTCTAAAGACCGAGCCCAATTTGCTCGAAACCACAATAAAGCATGGAGTGGACCTTTACAATGCGTTCTGGAATGCACAGAGCGAACAGGGTGCCAAAGTTGAGACCATAAAAAACCTTGCAAATTGGATAGAACAATTCGACGATGCTGAAGGGCGTATCATAGCCCTCAAAGATAGCTTTGGTAGGGAAAAAGACCCACTTGTAGGTCTTGAGCAGCAGGCGCGGGCGGCCTTTGTAAGTGACTGGAACAGCCGCTATGATGTGCTCAGTAAAGCCAAGAAGAGTATCGATGACTACGCCCTGTCTCTGGGGAATCCGCCGTTGCTGGCGGCTTGGTGGGCCGCGGCGGAAAAGAATGCGGGGCAGGATGTCGTAAAGAATTACAACATCCTGCCCCGCATTCTTTTCCG
>JAOUFU010000354.1 GCA_029858035.1 Phycisphaerae bacterium | reverse complement strand
CGGCGACGAGGCGATAGCGCTTGCAGATGCCATTCGGGATGTCAAAAACAAAATCAAACGCTGTCAAATCTGTTACAACTATTCTGAGCAGCCGACCTGCGAAATCTGCGCCGATTCGCACCGCGATAAGGCCATCATCTGCGTGGTCGAGCAGCCCAAGGACGTTATCGCGCTGGAGAAAACCGGCGCCTGCAAATGGCTCTATCACGTCCTCGGCGGCCACATCGCCCCGCTCGACGGCGTCGAGCCGACCGACCTTACCATAGATAAGCTCGTCGAGCGCGTCCGCAAAGGCGGCATCAAGGAAATAATAATGGCGACCAATCCCAACCTGGCCGGCGACGGAACCGCCCTTTATATCAGCTCACTGCTTCGCAATACCGGCGTCAAAATCACCCGCCCGGCAAGGGGTCTGCCCACAGGCAGCACCATCGAATACGCATCAGGAAAAATGCTCACCGACGCCATCATCGGCAGACAAAAATTAGAGTAATTTATGGCTTGCAGGAAGCTGTTACAACCGACAAGTTTGGCAATATCCGGCAGTTGACCACTATTAAATTTATTCTACAGTTAATTTGTTACGAAACAACGAATACATATGGAGACTTTGAATATCCAAAACTGGATTGTGAAATACGATAAGAGAGCAACTCACCAAGCATACAGCCAAATTGATATTGGCGGCCCTGAAGCGTGTGGATGTGAACCCTGTCTTAACTTTGCAGCAGCACGCGAGACAATTTATCCCAAAGATATACGAGAAATATTCGATCACATAGGGATAGATTATAGAAAGGAGTCTGAGGTATTTCATTGCAACAAAGAAGACAATGGACTTCATTGTTATGGTGGCGAGTTCTTGTTTGTTGGCAGTGTCGAAAACACTGATGAGGCTTATAATCCTTCTGAGGTTAAAGCAAATGTGTTGAACTTTGAGGACGACGCCCAAAATTTCGTATGGTCTTTTTCAGCCAGAGTAACTTTTCGTCAGAGTGTTTTTGAAAGCAAACCAACTGCTTTATTCAATTTCGCCGCCAGAGTGCCTTGGGTCTTACAAACAAAAGAGCCGGATTAAACTAAAAAAGCAAATTAATACCTTTTATTTGCAGAGGACTTCAGCGCCTTTGCCCTGGGCTATAAGGGGAACATAGGATTCGAGTTCTTTCCGGACAGCCGGGTCGGTCAGGTCGATTGTCTTTCGCCGTTCGGCGGACATATAGCCGGCCTGGCAAAGTTTTGTAATCTCAAGGCCGTAGTCCCAGTTCAAGAACGCGTCCCTGCCGGCCAGGAAAGCATCCCGCATATCGTCAAGCTCATCGACGTAACCGTAAAGATCCAGCTCGTTGGGCTGAACGGTAAGCAGACCCCGCGAAGCGGTCGCCTTTTCTAATGCGGTTTCGGCATCGGCCACAGCCTCGGCAGCGGCATCGCTGATGAAAACCTCCAGCGGCGAACGCAGCGAGTTGACCTCGAACGCATAGCCCGGCCCAAGCCCCTCCATAACCAGCCGAAGACCCTGCTTGTCGTACATCCACGAATTGGTGAACTGGGCCTTGACCAGTTGCCCCGTCTCAGGATTGCGGAACGTGATAATGCCGGTGCAGAAATCCTCAGCGGGCACCTTCGCGTAATCGACACCCATACGGTCGAGAAGCTGCTTTCGGTATTTAGGCCGGCCCCACTTAAGAAGCGCCGTTTCGGCGTTTATAGAAACCGGCTCCAAGAAATCAACCGGCTTTCCGACGGGAGTCAGCACAAACCACGAAACGGCAATACTGTGGCACCCCATATCGCACAGCACTCCGCCGCCCTGCTGCGTTGGGTCCCAGAACCACGGCTCGTGCGGACCTGCATGTTCCTCGGCGCTGCGAGCAAGCGCTATCGGCCCCATACTTTTCTGCGCCGGTTCAAGCTGCGCCAGTGCTTTTCTTATAGCTTTTATATGGATCTGGTTCTCAAAGTAAGCCGTAGGCAAGTTGGCCTCCTTCACCAGGGCTATAAGCTTTTTGCCCTCCGCCACCGTCCGCGCGAGCGGCTTTTCGCAGATAATTCCCTTCAATTCGGCCCCGGCTTTGGCGGCGTCGACAATCTGTTCAACAAGCTCAACGCGGGCAAAGTTGGGCGCAAATACGGCCACGACATCGCAATTTTTGCACAGCTCGGCCACATCAGGATAGACCTTGCAGTCGCCCAAATTATTTTCCTGTGCGAATTTAGCTAATTTTTCAGCCCATTTAAGTGCATAAACGCCCACAAGCTCAAGCCCCCGTACCTGTTTCATTGCCGTAGCCTGGAAATTGCCGATGAAACCGGCCCCGATAAAGCCAAGTTTAAGTGTTTGCATGGTTAGTTGCTCCCTTTTGTATCGAAATTAAATATTCGTGTTCAAGAAGATGGGGCCAAATTACTTTTTGCCCGAAAGCTTATCAAGAACAATCCGGCGCTTCGGATATTTTTTTCTAATAATTGACGGAATCTTCTCACTCGTCTATAATATAAATTCGATAGATAATTTTGTAGTCGGTCACGCCACGGAAGGCCACAATATTATATACTTTATGTACACGGAACTTAGTGCTTTGTAATTCCGATAAGTATCAATGACCGAGGAACTTTATCAGGTGTCTTTATGAAGTTGGAGATGAACACACACATGCGGCTGGAGCAGAGGATGAAGCTTGCTCCCCACATGATTCAATCAATGGAGATTCTCCAGCTTCCGATCCTTGCGCTTCAGGAAAGAATAGAGCAGGAGCTTAATTCCAATCCCGTTTTGGAACTGGTCGAGTCCTCCGATCCCGAAGCCCCGCCTGTCGAAACAGACAAGCCGCCGGACAATATAAGCGTAGATGAAAGGGACCTGGTCGTCAAGACAGACAACAACAAGGTTGAAGACTTCCAGCGGCTTGACAATCTCGGCGAAGGATTTCAGGACTATATGTCCCAGGCCGGCACCTTCCACAAACGTATTAGTCCCGACGAGCCGGACCCAAAGCTCGAGGCGATAAAAAATACCGCCGCCCCGCCGCAATCGCTGCACGAACATCTCGAAGAGCAGTGGAGAATGATTGACGCCGAAAAGCCGGTCAAAAATGCAGGCAGCATGATTATAGATTACCTCGACGACAGAGGATACCTGACTGTAAGACTGGAACAACTGCACAACAAGGACAGGACCGATTTCAACCTCGACGATTTGAATAAGGCCCTTCAGCTCGTCCAGAAGTTAGAGCCAACAGGTGTCGGCGCACGCGACCTGAAGGAATGCCTGCTCATCCAGATGGCACAGAGCGGCAAGGACATGTCTTTTGAATCCCGGCTGGTTGCCGAGAATATGGACGCTCTTCTTGAAAATCGCCTGCCCGACATCGCGAAAAAAATGAAGTGCAGCGTTGAGGCAATCAATTGCGCCGTTCAGCACCTGAGCAAGCTTGACACCTCCCCGGGCCTGCAAATCGGGCCGGACCGGAATCTCCCTGTTACCGCCGATGTGGTTGTGGAGGCATTGGAGGATTCGACAGGCTTCTCCGTCCGGCTGGCAGATTCCAATGTGCCAAATCTCAAAGTAAATAACTATTATGCTAAAATGGCAAAAGATACCAACGTCGCCGACAAAACAAAAAAGTTTTTGCAAAACAACATCCGTTCCGCCCAGTGGATTATCGATGCGATAGAGCAGCGAAAGAACACCCTGCTGAAAGTCACCCGCGCCGTCGTCAAATTCCAGATAGACTTTTTCGAAAAGGGCCAGCTCCATCTTCGCCCGCTGCCGATGTCGAAGGTCGCAGACGATGTCGGCGTGCATCTGGCCACCGTCTCCAGGGCCGTCGCAGGAAAATACGTCCAGTGCTCATGGGGGATTTTGCCGCTGAGAAAATTCTTTAGCGGCGGCACAAAAGACGCTAACGGCGACAAATACAGCTGGGAAGCCATAAGGGCAAAATTACAACAGATTATCGACGCCGAGGACAAATCCAAACCTCTAAGTGACGACCAGATACGAAAAAAATTAGCCCAGATCGGCATCAACAATCTCGCAAGAAGGACCGTTGCAAAGTATCGCAAGCTCCTGAATATCCCCACCGCAAGGTTCCGCAAAAAGTACTGATTTAGCTAACAAAACCCCAAAAATCTCAACCCGGAAAAAATATTTGACTCCTGCCGAACTATATCTTATTATATGAGTATATAATCACATAGTCATTTAGTTGGAGTTTTGCCATGTTAACGAAGAAAAAACGGCTTTTATTTCAAAAACAGGCGGAAATCGCAAAGTCAATATCGCACCCCTTGCGAATCGCAATCGTCGATTTTCTAAAGGACGGCGATCAGTGCGTCTGTGATATTGCAGAACACATCGGCTCCGAGAGGTCCAATGTATCGCGGCATCTTTCGGTGCTGGTCGGCTGCGGCGTGCTGGAGTATCGCAAAGAAGGACTCAAAGTCATCTATAATCTGAAAGCACCCTGCATTCTCGACTTCTTCTCCTGTATGACCACCTGCCTTAAGCAACAGGCCGAAGATAACGAAAGGCTGCTTGCCGCCCTGTAGGTATTGGAATTTTACTGTGAGCTGGAAAACAGAACTGAAAATATTGGCTGCGTTAGTTGGTGTCTTTCTCGTCGCTTATGTCCTGCCTTTGGGTAACCCGAAAATTCAGCAGGCAATTTATGAGGCGTTTCGGCTTCTTCAGTGGTACGCGCGTAATCATACGCTGGCCTGCGTTGTGCCCGCCCTTTTTATAGCAGGTGCCATCATTACGTTTTTGTCCAAGGCCTCGGTAATGCGCTATTTGGGACCAAAATCCAATCCGGTCACCGCATACGCCGTCGCATCTGTATCCGGCTGTGTCCTGGCGGTCTGCTCGTGCAGCGTGCTGCCCATGTTCGCAGGCATCTATCAGCTTGGCGCAGGCCTTGGGCCGGCCTCGGCCTTTTTGTACTCAGGG
>JAOUFU010000353.1 GCA_029858035.1 Phycisphaerae bacterium | reverse complement strand
CCTTTAACCAGGTGCGGATACTGGATGAGCACGATTACGGCAGGGATGGTCAGTTTGTGGGACTGGACGTGAAAGCGATGCGAACTCAAAAGCAGGAAGTTGCCACCAAACATCTGTCCAACAGCAGGACAATCTTTCTGCGAATGGTTGAGCTTGTTCGAAGTCTTGATAAACACAAGGTCAAGTATCTGGTCCAAAAGCGGGATTATGAAGAGCTGGATATGCTGATAATCGACCATCTGATGGGCAAGTAGGGACGTAGGAAATACGAAATTAGAGTTTGAGGAAAAAATGGCTGTAGATGTATTGGTTTTGAATACGGCGGTGGCGGATTTACGAGGTGATGATTTTGACTTTGCCGATGAATTGGTGGGCAAAGGCGGGCTGGCCAAGTGCAAATTCGAGGATATCCCCGACTACTCCCAGGAAAAGGTCAGAGAATGGATTGAGGATGGTTTCGCAACGGCTGGCGGACCCGGCAATTCGGCCCCGCTGATAGCAAGGACGGGATTGAAAGTGGCTTTGGGGGTCAATCTCGGCAAGGGTGATTACGACGGCCTGGATGCTCAGGGAAGGTTCTTTTATGATCTGATGACCGCGAATGGTATCGATATGTCGCAGACCCATGTACACCCGGCTCTACCTACAGGAACCACCTTCATTCATAGTACTTCGGGAGATGACAGGGGCGGGATAGCGTATTTTCCCAGTGCCAATGACGACTTTGACTTCGAGATATTCAAAGGAGCAGTTGAGCGATTAAAACCGAATATAGTTTATTATATGTACTCCGGCCTCTCCGACAGGGGCGATGCCAATGGGGGGCGGGATCTGGCTGAATTTATCAAATGGTGCCGCGAAGAGGGCACCGTCACCATTGTCGACTGCCACACTTTGACCGCCAATCCTCATGAGCTGATCAAGTCGGGTAAGTCGATAGAGCGATACTGGCTGTTGGAACCGCTTTTACCCGAAGTTGATTTGTTCTTTACATCCTGCGATGAAGCAAAGCTGATTGAAAATACACTGGCTCCGGGACGGGCCTGGACCGACTTTGAAGAGCATGAAAATAATGTGCACTTTCTGGACTTTTTAACGGAGAGATTCTGGAAAGTCAAAAACAGAACGAAGCTGTTTGGTGTTACAGTCAGTAATGGCGCCTACGAAAAGTATATCTGTCCTGATGGTACTGTCGGCGGGCCGAACAAAATCGCCTCGCAGTTCATGGCAGGGGAGGTGATTGATCTGGTGGGAGCTGGGGACTCGTTCAGGGCGGGGCTTATTACGTATATTGCCTCCCATCTTGATGAATTCAATAAGGGCGCTGTAAACTTTGATGAAGCGGTACAGATGGGTAATCTGTTTGCATCGCTTTTCATAAAAGCGCCTCTTGATGATAGATACGGCGGAATCAGGCCGTATGAAAAAATGTTACAAGTGGTCCGCAGCAGCGTAAAATACGATAGTTTCGAAGCGCTGCAAAAAGCACTGGATTAATTAAGTTATAAAAGACGAGGAGATACAAATGGCCAAAACCAATCGCAAAACCCCCTGGCAAAATAAAGTTACTAACCATTCTCAGGTTGGAGGTATTGAAACTTCTGTCTTGGATAACGGGCTCGGCAAAGGGACCCGAATCGCATGGGTCAACACGGGCTCCGGTCTTCGGTATAAAGTGGTTATTGACAGGGGACTGGATATTGTTGACGCCTTTTATAATCAACACAGTCTGGCATGGTTCAGTCACGCTGGCGTGACTGCTCCGCGGCCTGACGCAAATCGCGGGCTGGAGTGGCTATATTCATTCGGCGGCGGTTTATTGACAACCTGTGGCCTTACGCATGTCGGCGGGCCCGAAGGTGAAGGTTTCGACGAGCGTGGTCTGCATGGCCGGGTCAGCAATATCCCGGCTGAGATCGAATCCATTGTGCAGCCGGACCTGACGGCGGCAAAACCCCAGATCAGTATTACAGCGGTTGTGAAAGAGTCTCGCGTCTTCGGCCCGAACCTGGAGTTGAAACGTACTATATCGAGCACTATCGGTGAGCCGACAATCAGAATTCACGATGTGGTGACAAACTTCGGCAATACGCCGACGCCGCACATGATTTTGTATCATTGTAACTTCGGCTGGCCTTTGGTTGATGAAGGCACGCAGATTCTATGGAAAGGAAAATGTGTCTCTCGCGGTTTGGACATGGATAATGCCGTATTCAACAGCAAGCATAATTTCCGAAAATGCTGCAAGCCCCGCGATAGTCACCGAGGCGGCGGCGAGGCCTGCGGCTTTATCGATATGCGGGCAGACAAAAAGGGCCTCTGCACCGCAGGTCTTTATAATCGACGCCTTGGCTTTGCGCTGGCAATGAAATATAAAAAGAGACAATTACCATGCCTTGCAAACTGGCAGCACTGGGGATTTGGTGAATATGTTACTGCACTGGAGCCGGGAACCAATCCTCCCATCGGCCAAAACAAAGCCGCAGATCTGAAAAAGCTGATTCAGCTCGCACCGCAAAAGAGCAGAACCTATGACCTCGAAATGACGGTCCTGAACGACAAAGAGCAAATTAAACGCTTTCTAAAAGCTGCGGGTCAATAGTCATGTCTGAACACACATTTGTCGGATTCGGATTTGGGCCTATCCAGGGCGGGCTGTTCGCCAAGGAGGCATTTCAAAGCGGCAATTTCACCCGGATTGTCGTTGCCGAGGTAGACCGTGAGTTAGTCAACGCAGTCAGGGCTAATAAAGGAACATATTATATCAACGTTGCCAAAAGCGATGGCATTAAGGTGATAAAAGTTGGTAACGTTGTTTTGCTTAATCCCAATGTTTCAGAGGACAAACAAACGCTGCTTAGAGTCCTGGCCGAGTCTACGGAAATAGCTACGTGCCTTCCTTCTGTGGATTTCTATGAATCTGGCGCAGAGAACAGTGTCGCCTCCCTGATAGCTGAGGGCTTAAAGAACAGCAAGGCTCAGGCGACGATAATTTACACGGCTGAAAATAACAATCACGCCGCCCAGATACTTGAGCGGGCCGTTGCCGCCAAAATTGGATCACTGTCACAAAAACGAGTGCAGTTTCTAAATACCGTGGTCGGAAAGATGAGCCGGGTGGTTACAACCCCGGCCGAAATCAAAAAGCGCAAACTAAAAGCCATAACGCCGGCCATGAACAGGGCATTTCTGGTCGAAGAATTCAATCGAATCCTTGTAAGCCGAACCCAGATTGCCGACTTCAAGCCCGGCATAGAAGTCTTTATTGAAAAGGACGACCTGTTGCCCTTCGAGGAAGCAAAACTGTTCGGCCATAATGCCATACATACACTGCTTGGCTTCATCGGCGAACTCCGCGGCGCAACATCGATGAGCCGGCTCAAAAAAGACAAGAACATTATGCAAATTGCAAGGTCGGCTTTCTTAAATGAGTCTGGCGCAGCGCTTGTAAAAAAACACGCTCGCTTGGGAGATGACCTCTTTACCGAGGCAGGTTTTAGAAGCTATGCCGAGGGCCTTCTCGAACGCATGACAAATCCTTATTTGGGGGACACGGTTGAAAGAGCTTGTCGTGATGTGGTTCGAAAACTCAGCATCAACGACAGGATATTCGGAACGATGACTCTAACATTGGAGCATGGTATCGAGCCGAAGAATATGGCTTTGGCGGCGATGGCCGGTATCGCTGTTCTGCTCAAAAATGCAAAAGAGTATAATCTGCCCATTAATTTATGCTTTGGCGATTGGCGTAAATTAGATAATGACGGCATAGAAAAAATTCTCAACTGGCTCTGGAAAGGCCAAACCTCCACTCATTCCCCGCAGCTTATTGAATATGTCCGAAACGCCAAAGAACATTTCAAAAACCTAATCACGAATTAACACGAATAAATTTAACCACAGAGATTACAGATTTAATAGGTAGAAGTGGGCGATCCGCCTTTGCTTAAGCTACGGTGGTATAGGGAGTAGGTATTGCAAGGATTTTGTTTATCCTTAGTTAGTGATTCGACGAGTAGGATGAGATATATCGACTTTGCAAGGGAAGCGTAATATTGTCAAAATACAAGGGACGCTGGACCTTCTGCAATTATTTTCACATCCCATTCAAACTTGTAACTACCGATTTTATACAAGTCGGTGTAACGATAAATTGTCTCCTGCAAAAGCGGGCTGTAAGTATAAAAGTTGACCGTGATGACTTCGCCACTAGAAACTACTGATGGCCGCCAATCAGAAGGTGGATGGTCTAACCACTTCCACTCTTTGGTATTCTTCGATGGCTCGCATTCATCTGACCAATTATGTGTATAAGTCCAAGGGTCTCCTACAAGTATTGTGTGTTCAGACCAAATTACACCATGACAATCCGCACCATATTCGGCTATCTCACGAGCAAAAATTGAAGCTGACAAGTACGAATCAAGTGTCCCATCCCCCTCAATAGCTTCCATTATGTTGTCTAATGCATCTGGCGGACGAAGTAGTCTAACAGGCCCATCCATTGTGAGACCGTCCAAGCAACTATTGTCAATAGGGAAAGGCCGATGAAGTTCAAATAAGTCTATCGTTTCGCATTCTTCAGGATTTGGGATACTTGATGACACTGGTACAGCCCAGACATTACCTACTCCACCCAAATAGTCATCGCCCATTAGTGTATAATACGGATAAGCACGGAGGACAAATCCCTTCTTGATGTGTAAAGAAGGAAATGCAGCTAACAGAGACATTGGGTCAAGGGATTCGAAATGGAGCTTGATGTGATTATGTCTTTCTGTGTCTTCTAACTTGGTAAGCAGAGCTTTGTCTGTATAAAAATATTCACCTACCTCGCTTCCACAGTATGGGCTTGGACCACCTTTAACTTTCCATTTCATTGAACGAATTTGATACTCTTCGATTTTCCTATGAAGTGTTTGTTCGTCCATTCCCAATAGGCTAGTACTACAACGCTACAAAAGCT
>JAOUFU010000018.1 GCA_029858035.1 Phycisphaerae bacterium | reverse complement strand
CGGAGAGACCTGGCGGCTCGGCAGTTGGTTATGGCAGAGAAGACGGTGGAGTTTTGGCAGCAAAAGGTAAACGACTTACGGCAGAAGGAAGCCGAGGCTGCCAAACAGGAGGCCATCCGCGCCAGAGATGAAACGAGGTATGCCCATCCCGCCATCCAGGCAATCGCACAAAAGAACGCGGAGCTTGCACAAACGCAGACCGAGCTTGTGGCCAAGGTTGAGGCAGTCACGAAATATTTTGAGTCAATAAACGCCAGGCTTGCGTCCGTGAAAAAGAGCTTTGAGGAAGTAAGTGCCAAAGTCGATACTGCCGGGAAAGTAACAGATGTAATGGGGATGGCTCTGCTGGGCCAGCGCGAGAAGCTGCCTGATATAAGAGAAAACCAAAAACGGATGCGAAGCAGGCCGTCGGAAATCTCGTTGGCTCAGTTCCATGGGATGGAGCGCGATAAGGAATGGTCGGACCTGAGCGATCTCAAAGACGAGCTGGAAGCAGTCCTGGCCCAGCTCGATCCTTCTGTCGGCGAGGCGGAACGCCAAGCCATCAAAAAGGAGGCGACAAACTACTACGAGAGCCAGCGTAAAACGCTAAGAGCGATAACGGACCTCCACTGGGATTACTCCACAAAGCTGGCAAACCTTGACGCCACAGAGCGGCAGTACGTTGATACTGTTCTGGCGTATGCAGATTTCATAGATGCGAACATTCTGTGGGTCAAGAGCAGCCTGGTATTTCGTTTTTCCGACCTTCATGCGAGTTTGTTTGCTTTGGGATGGCTTCTTTCTCCGACTAACTGGCACCAGGTCGCAATCAATCTTTGGACAGATTTCAAGGATGACGTCTTGGCTTATCTGGCGGTCTTGCTAATTGTCATTTCGTTAGTCGTGCTTCATCCAAAAGCGCATAGGGCAGTTGAGATTATCTCAAAGCGGGTCCATCAGGTGCAAACCGACAGCTTCCTGCATACGCTAAAGGCGCTCGGGCTTACGATTTTTCTGGCTTCGACGTGGCCCATAATCATCCTTTTGTTTCACTGGCGTCTGTCTTCGAGCGCTTTCGACGATGACTTCTCGCAGGCGCTCGCCTGGGGTTTACGGGCGCTCGTGCCGGTTGTTTTCATGCTGGGCTTTCTTCGCCACTTCTCGATGCCGCAAGGTCTGGCTCAGGCCCACCTGCGCATGCGCCATGAACCACTGTTTTTCCTTAGGCGGCTTCTCGGCTTGTACTTTATTCTGGCGATTCCTGTCATATTTTTAGTCGAATTCATGCAGACCCAGCAAACCGGCGAACAATGGTATAACTCAGCGGGTCGTTTGTTCTTTATGCTTGGTCTTTTGGCACTCGCATTGTTTCTGCTCATCCTGCTGCACCCGACAGGCACGCTGATGAAACCCTACCTTAAGCAGAGACGCGGCGGCTGGATGGAACGTCTGCGATACATCTGGTATCCGCTGTGCTTTGTCCTTCCGATGGTCTTTGCCGTCCTGGCGGGCATGGGTTATTTCTACGCGGCACGGCAGCTCTCCGAGAAGCTTGTTATAACAATCATCCTGATATTGCTGGCAATCCTGGTCAGGGCCATGTTTGTACGCTGGTTAATGGTAGCGCAACGAAAGCTTGCTCTGCTGGAACGCCAAAAACGCGAGGCCGCCGAACAAGAGAAACAGACCCAGGAGGAATCTGCTTCGGCAAAAGAATCTCAGCAGAGCAAGGCACAAGAAGATACCTCAATTTTTCAGATATCGCAGCAAACCCGCCGACTGATCGATGTGATTACGGTATTTTTACCTATCGGCGGAATCTGGTACGTCTGGAAGGATGTTCTGCCCGCTCTCGGCGAATTGACGAGAATCGAGCTTTGGAAAATGAGTGCCGAGGAAATCGTAACTCTCGGGTCGCTGGCGATGGCGTTGTTTCTGGCGGTATTGACCGTGATTGTTACACGGAACGTTCCCGGTCTGCTTGAGATTATCGTATTGAGGCGTCTGCCTCTCGACCGCGGCGTTCGCTTTGCGATAACGACTCTCTTCCGTTACATGCTTGCCGTCATCGGAACAGTGCTGGCCTTCGGTAAAATTGGAATAGGCTGGTCGAAGGTCCAGTGGCTTGTAGCCGCGATGACTGTCGGGCTGGGTTTCGGGCTGCAGGAGATATTCGCCAACTTCGTTAGCGGCCTGATTATACTCTTCGAGCAGCCCATCCGAGTCGATGACATAGTTACAATCGGCGAGGTAACGGGGAATGTGACCAAGATAAGAATCCGGGCAACCACCATTCGAAGATGGGACCAGCGTGAGCTTATTGTGCCTAATAAGGAGTTTATTACAGGCCATCTGATAAACTGGACCTTGTCCGACAATGTTCTGCGCCGGGAGTTCCTCGTGGGTATCGCTTATGGCTCGGACACAGCCAAAGCTGAGAGAATTCTCTATGAGGTTGCAAGAGCGAATCCCCTGGTATTGGAGGACCCGAAACCGATGGTTATTTTCAAGGCCTTTGGGGACAACAGCCTGGAGTTCGAGCTGCGCGTTTACATCACAGGTATAGAGAACTATGTACCGGTATGGCACGGTATCAATTGCGCCATCGATCAAGAGTTCCGGAAGGCGGGAGTCGAGATTGCTTTTCCACAGCGCGATATTCATATCCGCTCTGTCGATAAAAGCATACCCATCGACACCAAAAGAGCACAGCAGTAGCCTTCAAGCGTTCTCTGAGAAAATCCGTCATAGATAATCAAGTATTAGTTGTAGTTACGGTTGTTATTTTCTAATAAGTCAACCACACTCTAAATTCGTAACTAATTGCGCCAAAATAAAGTTTTTTTGCGTTTTTGCTTTATCGGCAGTGAAAGTTATGTGAAAATGTGATTTCTGATAATATGGAAGCGCAGCAGGATTTTGCGGGTCGGCCTTGGTGGATTTGATGAAACGCGGAACGTTGAATTTTATTATTGATTTGATCAGCTTTATCAACATGGTATGCCTGGCTGTTACGGGCTTTATAATCAGGTACATTCTTCCTCCGGGCTCGGGGGGATTAGGGCACGGTTTCCGGGGAGGCCGTGAGACCGGACAGATAAAAGAGCTGTGGTCCATGACCCGGCACGAATGGGGATACATCCACTTCTGTCTGGCACTTCTTTTTGTGTCTTTGATGGTGTTGCATATCGTTCTGCACTGGGGCTGGATAAAGAGTTATTTCAAATCCCTCCTAAGTATTGGGCGAAAAAAAAGCGATTAAAAGCGGATTTTCCTTGACGGTGGGTCACTAAGACATATAATTGTATCATTCTTAATGAGCTTATTACGAGAGGTGTGGTGTAAAAAGAACGGTTGTACTGTGTCATTTTTGATGAATTCCACACAAAAGTATCGGTGCACATAGTGTGCGCTGCGACATAGAAACAATTTTTTGAAAGGAGCTTAAAATGAAAAGAAGAAGAATTTCAATAATGTTGGTTTTGGCTTTGGGCCTGATGGTTTGTTTAACCCAAGTCGGCAAAGCAGTGCCGATGGGCACGGCCTGGACCTACCAGGGACGCCTGATGGATGCAAACGTGCCCGCGGACGGGCCGTATGACCTACAATTCTCCCTCTTCCCAGACCCGGTACTTAACCTCGGTCAAATAGGATCACCGATTGAGGTAAACGACATCGACATCATCGACGGTTACTTTACGGTGGAACTGGACTTTGGAAACAAGGCATTTGGAGGCGATGCCCGATGGCTTGAGATTGGCATCCGGCCGTGGGACAGTGAGGAACGCTATACTCTCCTTAGTCCGCGCCGGGAAGTGACCCCGACACCCTATGCGCTGTATGCACAAAATGCCAGCACGGACAATGACTGGATGGTCTCCGGTAGTGATATGTATTCAATTCCATCCGGCAATATAGGGATCGGAACAACCACTCCGGCCTCGTCGCTCGAGGTGATCAGTCCCGTCGACACGCACGCAATTCGGGCCACATCCAACTACATTCCCGTCTACGCCTTGCGCACGGCCACGACGGGGACCTGGCCTGCGGTGGAAGGTGACTGTAACTCGCTGGCAACCGGGGCTGCCGGGGTACGAGGTAAAATCCTAAGCACCAATCCGGGTTCCTTGTCGGCCGGTGTCTACGGCTACAACAGTGGGGAAGGAAGCAACGGCGTCGGCGTGCGAGGCCATCACGTTGGCAGCGGCACAGGCGTATATGGCCAGTGCGACAACGGCTATGGGGGATATTTCATCGGCGCGAAGAATTACTTCGGAGGCAACGTCGGTATTGGAACTACAAATCCACGTACGGATTTGGAAGTCTTAGGCACGACCGGATTACGTGTAACTACCGGGCAGCATTCAAATGTTTTTGGAGACTTCAAACATGCTTACTCGGGTGGATTGATTATCAATGCCAATGCCGGTGGCGGATGGGCGGATATGAGCCTGCAGACAGATGGAACGACAAGAATGTTTATTGAAAGCGGCGGTAATGTAGGTATCGGAACTACCGGCAATCCACCGGAAAGACTTACTGTCAGGGGAAATATTTTAGTACAGAGTGTAAGTACAGGTGCAAGTGTGGCCGAAATCGGAGAGGGCCTTGACTATGCTGAAGGTTTTAACGTGACCGAAGATGCAGATATCCAAGCAGGTACGGTGCTTGTGATAGATTCTGATAATCCCGGCAAGCTGAAAGTAAGCCGGTCGGCCTACGACAGCAAGGTTGCAGGTATCGTGGCCGGCGCAAAGGGACTGGGCTCCGGTGTGCGTCTTGGAATCGGTCAGTTTGATTACGACGTTGCGCTTGCCGGTCGGGTCTACTGCAATGTAGATGCTACGGAGATAGCAGTACAGGCCGGTGACCTGCTTACGACTTCCGTTACACCTGGCCATGCCATGAAAGCGACGGATTATGACCAAGCCCGCGGCGCGATTTTAGGAAAGGCAATGCAAAAACTCGAACAGGGCCAAAAGGGACAGATATTAGTGCTTGTAACCCTGCAATAGAGAGGAAGAGAGGATTATTATGAAAAACATAATATTTAGAATCCTGATTGCCTCCTTTGCGGCGATAATGCTCATATCAGAAACCCAGGCCCAAATTGTAACTACCGATCAGGCTTTGGTGGTAGCGAACAACTGGATTGACGTTATTATTCAGAAAAAGGGAAGCTGGGGTGATGCAGACAGCGCCCACGTAGACAGTATCCGCCAGTTCAAACGCGGCGACCGGCTCCTGGGATATTTCTGCAACGTGGAGCCTGTAGGTTATATTGTTGTCTCTCTGCGTAAAGAATTCGCTCCGGTGAAGGCCTATTCCGCACGAACCGAGCTTGACCCTGATATGGATGAGGGGATGGCGGATCTGCTTAAAGACAGGATGGAACGTATCCTCGACAAAGTTGAGGAGCGTTTCGGTTCCATAACAACGGCTCGATCAGAGGATTTAAGCAGTTTGTTTGAAGTCGACTATAAGCTGGCATGGGAAGTGCTGGAAAAAGGAGTTCCGCCGATAGAAAAAGCAGACGTCGGCGCTGCAGCCGCTTCTGATTACGTCGAGGGGGGCAACTATCAGGAAGGCGATGTCCTGCTGGATACAAGCTGGTGGCAGGGGTCCCCCTATAACCTGTACTGTCCGGCACCGCCTCCGGACAGCGATTGCGAGTGGGACCACTGTACTGTTGGCTGCAATGCCACTGCCGGCGCACAGGTCCTGCGTCACTGGTGCTGGCCGCCCTATGGAGAAGGTGGCAGCCCATACACGGATATTTACGAATGGTGGAACATGCCCAATACTGTCGTTGACACTTCACCTGCTGAGCAAATCAATGCAACAGCCGAGTTGAACTACGAAGTCGGAATCGCAGGGCAGTCGAGCTATTGCGCATCGGGCTGCGGAACAGGTTCACATATCGAAATTATGCGACCAGGGTACACAACTCATTTCAGATATTCTGTTTTGTGCTGGGTTGCATATCGTAATGATTATTCCGCATCGGAGTGGTTTAGCCTCATTCAGGAACAGCTCAACAATAACCGGCCGATGACGTATGGGATCCCGGGACACGCGATTGTTTGTGACGGATGGCAGATAATTGATAATCCGCCTCTTTATGTCAGGCAGTATCACATGAACTGGGGATGGGCGGACACAAGCAGAGACATTTGGTATACTCTGGACTCGCTGGCAGATCCGTCCGTCGAGCACCTGCTGGCCGATCATTTCCCGATAGTAGCGACCGGAAGCGGGCTGATGAGCGGAATCTATCCAAAGAACGCTCTGCCCTACTGGTATTTTGATCAGGATGCGACCGCCCATTTCGCGACGACATTTGCAAGCGGCAATTACCTGCAATTCCTTAATGGTATCCGGTTAAAAGCCGCCGGGTCCGTACGAATCGAAAGTACGGTGACAGAAAATACCAGAATATTCAGTGGAGGTGACCCGAGAAACGGAATCCGCCTGTACAGCGGTACCATGACTCTGACCTCCGGAGGTAGTCTCAAAGTTTATTAGTAAAGAATGACCTGTGAAAATATAAAGGATTAACTCTAAAACACAAAAAAAGATTCATGAATATGTGATTTATGAGAACAATGAAAAAAAGAAATGAGGTGTTAGTTATGAAAGAGAAAATACCATTTTTACGTAAATTGATTTTCTATATATTGGTTGCCTTTCTATTGGGACCGTCCCTGCCGATACCATGCCGGGCCGAGGTAGCAACTACCTCGGAGGCCCGGGTTGCAGCAACCAACTGGATTAACCTTATCATACATAAAAGAGGCGATTGGGGCGGTTCGTCAAGTGCGGCTGTCAAGGAAATCAAGCCGTTGAAACGGGGAAGCCGCACCCTGGGGTATTTCTGTGAGGTATCACCGCAGGGTTATATCGTACTCTCGCTGCTGAAGGAACTTTCACCGGTGACCGACTTTTCCTATGAGAACAACCTTGACCCCGACAATGATGAGGGCATGGTCGACCTTATCAAAGGCTGTATCGAGCGAAACCTAAATGCGATTGAAAAGCAGACCGGCCCGATTGAAAAAGCCACGACAGAACAACTGCTACTTATTATTCCAATCCCACACATGGAAGGCTGGCAGAATTTGACCGTAGAGCCGGCGGCTTTTGAAGAGAGCCTCGGTTCAATCGAGCCGCTGGCAAATTACCAACAAGGCCAGGAGCTGCTTACCTCGCGCTGGCACCAGTTTTATCCCTATAACATGTGGTGTCCGACGCCGCCTGAAGGCAGCGGTTGT
The DNA here is from genome assembly GCA_029858035.1 of Phycisphaerae bacterium. Lineage (GTDB taxonomy): Bacteria > Planctomycetota > Phycisphaerae > Sedimentisphaerales > Anaerobacaceae > CS2-K091. The sequence goes on along the minus strand of JAOUFU010000018.1, from coordinate 13,478 downwards.
ACAGAGACTAATTGTACTGTAGGCTGCGTGGGATTGTCGGCCTGCGAGATTATGCGCTACTGGAACTGGCCCCCTTACGGAACGGTCGCGCCGTATAATAATCCCCCTTACGCATGGTGGAACATGCCGGACAAGGCCTATTCGAATTCTCCCATTTCCGAAAAGGTAGCCGTCGCCGAGCTGTGTTCGGAAGTAGCTGATGCGATTTTATCCGACTACTGTATTGCTGGAGGCTGTGCAACAAGCTCTAACTTCACGAGAGTTAAAAACGCGATCGAGTCTTATTTCCGCTACGCCACTGCCAGCCCCGAACTGTTCCGCGTCAATTATACAAATGAGGGATGGTTTAATTTAATCAAGGGACAGCTCAATATAAATCGCCCCGTGCAGTATTCATATCCGGGCCATGCGATTGTTGCTGACGGCTGGATGGAAGTTTATCCCGGGCCGGATAGATACCTTCACCTCTGTTACGGCTTTATGAATGAAGCGAACACAGACTGGCACCTTTTGGAAGCGATTCCGGGAGGCGGGGAAACAACAGATGTGATCATGATCAACATATACCCCGCACCGTCTCTGGGTTCTTCTCCTTCAGGTGTTTACGCCGTGCCTTCTTTCCCGTATCGCTATTTCGACCGGGACTGTACATCCAACTCTGCGGTTTTCCAGGCCGGTCATAAGCTGCAGTTTCTGCCCAACATCGTGGTTCGCTCTATCGGGACCATAAAATTTCAAGGCTCAAGTACCAGCGAGAACCGGCTCTTTACCCGTGGAGACACCACCAAAGGAATTCGTCTTAACAATGGCGGAATCAGCCTTTACAACAACGGCAATTTGAAACTATACTAATGAGGTCTTGGATGTGAGTAAGTAATGACAGATTTCTGAATAATGATAGAGAGGTTTATGAAAGGTGAATATAAGATAAGTATCAAAAGACAAAATTAGGAGATAACCATGAAAAGAAAAATTATATCAACTATATGCTGGTCCTGCCTTTGCATATTGATGTTGACAATGCTGGCGGCCTCGAATGTAACCGGCGAATATGAAATTAACTGGTACACGATTGACGGCGGTGGCGGGCGAAGCACCGGCGGGCCATACGAACTCGTTGGTACGATTGGTCAGCCGGATGCCGCCTACTCTGCAGGCGGGGATTATGAGCTGCTCGGTGGCTTCTGGCCTGGCGGGCCATTATGTTTTGTTGACTTCGAGAGCTTTGCAAAATTCGCCGATTACTGGCTGGTAACAGGAATCGGACTGCCGGCCGACCTGTTCGAGGATGAGTATAATATCGTAAACAAGCTTGATTTGAAGGTATTTGTTGAACAGTGGCTCTGCTACTGCCCGACCGACTGGCCGTTAAAATGATACTATGAATCAAAATATCGGTTTTTATCTTGAATCGAATATGTTGTGACTCGGCTTGGAATAGGTGTAGAACGTTTTTGGATTGATTTAGCAATATTTCAATCAATTATCGCGCCGAGTAGACACATTATAGCTCTATCATTCAGGCACAGTGTATATAACCTGTTTCTCAGATTTTTGGGCTCGCCACACCTACCAACAAATTACAATCAGAGAGGCCGATATCTGCAATTTTTATAAAATGACCATCTTATAAGTGCTGTTATATCATCGACTCATCAAAATACGAAAATAAGGTAAACCTTTTTAACGGCTGACGCTCACGTCCCCTGGGTTACCAGCCAGGTTTCATGTCACCTTATATATTTCTCAAAAATTAGAGGCTGTCATTTTTTCAGGGAACAATTGTCAGATTTTGGTTGACATGGGGACATTTTTAAGTTAGAATTTCTCTGTGTCATCTCACGGTCTTTGGGATGATTAAAGAGGTGTGGTGAAAAGACCCATTTTACTTGTCTATACTTCACAGCCACACCAATAAGGAACGCATAGTATTTTCGTTAGTCTGAGAGAGTCAATAAGCTGCTCCAGGGTGATGTCATATCCATCATTGTGAATCTGGATAGGATTGTGTAGAAATACACTTCTCTTTGAGGCACACCTGCAAATAAACTTGTACGGATATCAGCGCACATAGAGTGCAACCTAAAACACAACATATTTGAAAGGACAAAAGAATGAAAAGAACAAGAAAGTTAGAAATTATGGTTTTGGCTTTGGGCCTGATGGTTTGTCTGGTTGGGCCTGTTAAGGCAGCGCCGATGGGTACGGCCTGGACCTACCAGGGAAGGCTTATTGATGCAAACAGCGCCGCGGACGGTCTGTATGACTTCCAGTTCGGCCTCTTCGACGATCCTTGTACAGGCACGCTGCAGGCGGGTACGATTGAAGTAAATGATCTTGATGTAATCGACGGCTACTTCACGGTAGAATTAGACTTCGGCAGCGATGTTTTCAACGGCGATGCCCGCTGGCTGGAAATTGGCGTACGGCCGGGTCAGTTTGAGGATCCCAGTCCATACACCCCGCTAAATCCAAGGCAACAAATAACTTCTGCACCCTACGCCCTGCAAACACGAGGGATATTTGTAGATAGCACCGGCAATGTCGGCATCGGCAACACAAGCCCGGAGTCGCTGCTTGACGTACAAGGGCAAATCAGGACTGTTACCCTTAAAGGTGATCCCCATCTTTATGTCAAGAGTGATGGTGATATTGAGTTTACGATTGACTCCGAAGATGATCAGTCACTTTTTGCGTTCTTTGAGCTTTTTGACGGCAGTGGCACCGGCCTGTGGTACGTAAATGAAAGCGGTGATATGCGTGTTAAAGGCAATTCATATCTTGATGGCAATGTCGGTATCGGGACGTATACACCGTCGACAAAACTTGACGTTGCTGGAACAGTAAACGCTACAGCATTTGTTGGAGACGGATCGGGTCTGACGGGTATCAGCACCGGCAAATGGTCTGATGGAACAACACCCGGAGCGATTCATTACAGTGCAGGCAACGTCGGCATCGGAACAACAGCTCCGTCTTCTAAGCTTCATGTAGAGGATAATACAACCGGTGATGTAAGCATGAAGATACATAATCTCAATGACACTGGTTCTGAACGGCTGTATTTTGGCACGAGCACCGGAACTGATGCAGGAATGATTGTATGGGGTTCAAACAATGCAAGTTATCCCGGCAAATGGAGATTTTTAAATAACAAAACTTCCGGTCACTATGACTGGATCACGGGTGCTTCTGTAAAAATGACGCTTGATAATAGCGGCAAACTTGGCATCGGAACAACGGTACCGGGAGGAAAACTCGATGTACAGAACAGTATGGAACTGATCTCCGCAAATGTCAGAAACAGTAGTAGCTCAGGTACTGCCTATGGCATTAACGTATTAGCAACCGGTGCAGGTGGCACGAGCCATTATGCCGGTCGTTTTCAGGCAAGCGGTGCAACTGAGAACTTCGCTATATATGCGGATGGTGTCGGTAGTAAATCGTACTTCGGTGGTAACGTCGGTATCGAAACGACGACTCCCAGTTACACGCTGCATGTAGTTGGCAGCGCCGCCAAAACCACTGGGATTTACTGGACAAATCTTTCTGATCGGAGGCTCAAGAAAAATATCAAGCCGCTCGAGGGAGCGCTGGACCGGCTGACCCGGCTGAAAGGCAGAACCTTCACATGGAAGGATGCCGGGGATCTTAATGCCAGCGAGGGGACTCACATTGGCCTGGTTGCACAGGAAGTTGAAGAGGTGTTTCCGCAGTGGGTGAGCGAGGATAATCAGGGACGCAAGCAGGTGACTCTCGAGGGGCTTGAGGCTGTGACCATTGAGGCCATAAAGGAGCTTAAGCTTGAAAATGAGCTGTTGAGAAAGAGGCTTGAGATTTTAGAAGAAAACTTGAAAGTCCGTCAGTCCGCCGTAAATAAGGAGGTGCAGCAATGAAGTTGCTTAACCAAAGTACATTAAACAGGCAGGTGATTGTAATGACACTTTTTGTCCTTGGATTAATTGCTTCCACATCTTTGGGCCAATACGAGCTAAGCTGGTATACCATTGACGGCGGCGGCGGGCGAAGCACCGGCGGGCCATACGAACTCGTCGGTACGATTGGTCAGCCGGATGCGGCCTACTCAGCCGGCGGTGGCTATGAATTGCTGGGAGGCTTCTGGCCCGGCGGGCCATTATGCGTAGTTAATTTTGAAAGCTTTGCAAAATTTGCTGATTTCTGGCTGGAAGAAGGAACCGGATCACCGGCCGACCTGTACGAGGACTTGAGTAATCAGGTCAACTATCTTGATTTGAGAGTCTTTGTTGATTTCTGGCTCTGCTACTGCCCCACAGACTGGCCGTTAAATTGAGAGTAGAAATCGGCCTTATTGTCGGCTTTTGATATCGTGGAATGCACTTTTTCTTAACCTTAATAAGGAAGTGTTTGTCTGTATGCCACAAAAAGCATACAATCTGAGTGACTATTTCCTTCGGCCGGCGTTGCACCAAAGTGTTTAAGCATTGGTTGTTAACGAGCTTGTAGAAGAATTTGATGAGGACAGGAATAAAGGTGATGCATCATTCGCGATATATAATATTTCAAAGAACCGTGGCAGGAGCTGTTGCTGCTTTGTTCATTGGAGTTTCGTCCCTGGGATTCGGTAACTCTGATCCTTTACACGCACCATTTGGAGCGGCAGGCCCGTTGACAGAAACGTCAGAGGGAGGGCAAAACAAAGCAGAACGCCTGCCGATTGTATCCGTTTCTACGAATGTCACCCAACAGGAGCTGGCAAGTCAGTTTCTCGACTGGTATCGTTATTCTTCCGAAGATCAGAGGTACATCAAAATGGATAACGCCACGGCGTATTTTCGAGACAAAGCGGTGGCTGGCTACACAGTACTCAGAGCAAGCGCAAATGGCGAGACCTGGACTGCCGATGCAGTCCTGCCGAGCGGAAGCACGGCCCATTGGCCCATAGTCACTTTCTATTTTGAATATGAGGGGCAAACTAACTGCTTTGAATGGGTCGACCATGGGATTCGAAAGACCAGTTGCGGCAGTACGATATTATACTTTACCTGGTACTATGACGATGACTGTCTGCAAACAGGTGACTGGACCATGACGTTCTACAATGACGACGTGGTCTACTATTCCGGGCAGTTTACAGTTTTACCTGAGGTTGACCCGCAGAAGGCCCCGCCCCAGTTTAACCAATGTCAGCCGCCATGGGACGACCTGGATTACGACACCTGGTGCTGTGATATCAATTATGAAGGTGAATGTATCAAGAACAGTCAGCACACATGTGACGGTCGACCAAACGAGTCCCAATATGTATTTTGCAATAAGGGCTGCTTTTTATCGGCCCTGGCCATGATCATGAGCTATCATGGTGTTTCCACAGATCCGGGTCAGTTGCACAACTATCTAAATAGTAAGTCCTGGGGATTTGGCAATGGCAAGGCCAATATAACACTCGCCATGAAGTATGCCAGAGACCAGGGCGTGAACATGGAGTATCGTGGTGAAAGTACAACGGAGGGCAATGAAGACCTTTTGCGATCTTACATCTGCAAATACGGACCACAAATGATAGGTACAGTAGGCAGTCGGGCAATACCAAATTCCCACTGGGTTGTGGCTTATGGGATGACCCCGGATGAAAGCACCTTTCTCATTCGTGACCCCGGCTGGGGCTATAGCACCTTAGAGGAATTGGTCGCAGCCAAGGGCTTATGCAACGGCAACTCATTCTGTAAGATTAAGATATTCTGGGGGCCGGATTTTGCCGCTGAAGGCGCGGAATTGGCAGAGCAAACGGGCACTGTTGAACAAGCTTCTCTGTTCATACAAATCCCGGAAGAGGCTACCGCTGAATTGCTGCTGACCGATCCCGCCGGCAGACGAACCGGAAAAGATGATGCATCGGGCCAGAGCTATCTTGAAATCCCATGGTCGCATTACACTCAATACGGTCTCGATACACATGTAATCAAAGGAACCGACGACATGGTGAAAGAGCTGTTCCTTCGCAAACCAACGGTCGGCGTGCATATTCTTACGATTTTTGGAACGGGAGAGGGAACTGTAGATGTACAGATAATCGGATTTGATACGGACCTGACACCAAGGTCAACACCTATCCGAAATCTACCATTGAGTTCCGGCAGTATCAATACCTTTTTCATTAATTTTGATAACGCCGTTGGTTCACCGCAGATCTTAACCGCGGATTGCCCTTACGGTTGTGGTGACTTGAATGGGGATGGACATGTTGATCTGGGGGACCTCTCTTATTTGGCCCAGTGTTATTTGAGTACTCCGGAGACGATGGAATGTTTCTACTCCGACCTCACACAAAACGGCGAGACAAACCTGCGAGATTTTGCTGAATTAGGTTCATTCTACGGACTTAACGCGCCTCTAAATGAATTACCGGGCCAGACGTGTTCTGACGGTGCCGATAACGACTGCGATGGATTGATTGACTGTAATGATACTGATTGCCTAAACGACCCAGGCTGTTGGTCTTGTGGGAACGGACGCTGTGATCCCGATGAAGATTGTGAAATCTGTTCCGCTGACTGTGAAGGTATTACTACAGGACCTCCTTCGGAACGCTTCTGTTGTGGCAACGGCATCTTGGAAGATGCGGAAGGGGATGGGACCATCTGTGACGGAAATCCATAATCATTCACAGCCAAGAATCTGTTCAGTGGCTTCCGGCCTTGTGGACTGGTCGCCGAAATGAAAATATTTGTTTGCCGCTGAGAACATTCCCTGTTTACAACGGTGATGCTATTTCAGCTCGACGGACCAATAGGCGTGGTCGAGGAACTGCTTCCAGCTTCGGTAGCGCTGATGGCCAAGGAAAATATGCACAAGAGGATTGTGCTTGGGCTTGGCGGGCTTTCGACAAAGTGTCATGGAAGCCTGTCTGGGCGTTCGGCCGGCTTTTTTTACATTGCACTTAGTACAGGCACAGACAATATTTTCCCAAACAGCCTTTCCGCCCATACTCCTTGGTATGATATGGTCAAGTGACAATTCGCTGGTCGGCTGACGTTTGCCGCAATACTGGCATTTGTTTTTGTCCCGCGCGAAGATATTTCGACGATTAAATTTCACCTCGCGGCGCGGCAGACGGTCATAAAACAACAGGCGGATAATGCGCGGCACGGCGATATAGAAATTTACGGTGGACACCCAATCGTGACCGTCAGGCTCGAAGTTACGCATGAACCGGCTTATCTCGCACCAGCTCTCGAAATCATAGTTGGAATATCTGTCCTCCTCCAGTGAAACGACCTCAGCAAGATCTCGAAACAGCAAAGAGAAGGCACGTCTCGCGCCGATAATACGGATAGGCATATAATGCTTGTTCAGCACAAGAACATTACAACTCAGGCCGGAATGATACTGGTCAATAACCATACATCGCGTCCCATACCATAACGCATCAGCCGACATAAATTCCCGATACTGCTATTGCTGCTGTTGCGCCCTTAAATATAAATTAAGTGGTTAGGGAGTGAGGAAAACAAGAGCTGGCTCACCTGTCCTCAAGCCCAACATAAAACAGCCTTACGCATCCTCTTCGCTTTCCGGCTCACTTTCCGGTTTATCTTCCTGGCCAGGTTGGTGGACTACATTCTCAGCCCTTAATCCCTTTTCACCCTCAACTATGTCGAAAGTTACTGCGTCGCCTTCAACAAGAGTTCTGTATCCTTCACCTGAAATGTCTGCGTAATGTACGAAAATATCCTTGCCGTCCTCGGCAGTGATAAATCCATATCCCTTCCGTGGATTGAACCACTTAACTGTTCCCTCTGACATAAAACGCTCCTTTTTACGAACTTTGTCAAGAAAACTAATTCTCGCCCAGCCAACAATCTATTACAAATTCGAGTTCATACCTTAAAGGAGATTGACAGCTGCGCGGTTTTTGCTCAAGACAACTACTTTGCTTCCGCCGATTCCGTGGCCGGTACAGCACCAAGATTTTGCCTCATCAATCGTCCCATCTTAAACTTAACTGTTCGCTTGGCAGGGACCTCAACGCGTTCAAGTGTTTTGGGATTCTGTGCGATTCTTGCGACCCTTGTCCTGGTCTCGAAAACTCCGAAATCGCGGAATTCCAAACGATTATTCTTGCACAATTCCGCGGTTACCTCTTGAAGAAACGCCTGCACTATACTCTTGACTATAACCCTTTTTGCCTGCGTTCGTTCTGCAATCCGGTCGATAAACTCTTTCTTCGTAACAGTTGCCATAAGTCACCTCATTTCAAGAAGACAAGGATTGAAAACTGAATACTACATACTTTTATGAAATCCGCCGTCCAGAATCCTCTAACTTATTATCCTTTCTGGATTTTCCACCATCCCACCACCCACCTATTCAAAACCACAAAACACTGAGTCTACACTCTCAAATCTGATTCTTCGATAGCTTGTGTGACAAGCTTCTGTAAAATCGTTACAAAACAAGCCTGCAAAATAAAACCTCTCAATAACTGCAAGTTACTATACAGCAGGGACTTCTATGCTGCAAGCGATTTTCAAATAAAAATTTACAACTTCTAAAAAAAATAAACTCAACTCCAGGTGCAGATAAAAAAGCAGAGCCGCTAACACGCTGTAAATTATAACAGTGCCTTCAAATCGGGCGAACTCAGCAACAGATGTTGGAAAGAACAGGTATTGACAAGCAATACTTCCCGAAAATCCAAAGACGTAAAGTCTTTATAGAAAAGACTTTATGAAAATATGGCGGGGCATGGGCCTGCGTCTTCGCTGAAAATAAAGAGGCTGATGAAAAGTATGTTTATAGTTCGGCTCCTGAGCTGAGTAAAAACGCTTTTCGTGGTTTTTAGCAGGCCACAATGCTCAGTGACCGCCGGGAAAATAGCATTAACTGCAAATAGTTTATTGACCGGGGCCGAACTTAACGGCATAATCAGACCAAAAGGAAAAAATAAAACGATAAAAGTAAAAAGGAACAAGGTTTAATTTTCAAAAAACTATCTCAAAATTGCCGCCCTGCTCAGTATAAACTTTGGTAAGTTTTCCGGAGAGGGGAAAATAAACGATTGTTCGCTGGGCCTGGAATGATGTTGCGTTATGAGATAGTTTTAATCTTATATGACACCAGGAACGACCGATAAAAGCAGGCCCAAAAAGGCCGGAGAAAAAAGAAAAGACCGAGCGGCTGAAATTGCCAATACCTTCGAATGGCTGATAACGGCCTTTATGCTGGCCTTTGTCTTCCGTGCATTTGTAATGGAAGCATTCCGGATCCCTACCGGCAGTATGGCCGATACGCTCAAAGGTGCGCATTTTCAGCTTGCCTGCCCTCAATGCGGATACGAATACGCATGTAATTTAGGTAGCGAGCTGGTCCCGAATCACTATGTCCGTATCGAATCCGGTTCACGGTGCCCGAGCTGCGGATATTTTCTCCCACGCGGTACAATAAGGCTCGCTGCTAACGGTGACAGGATACTTGTTCTCAAATGTATTTATCAGTTTTTCGAGCCGAAACGATGGGACGTTGTGGTCTTTAAGAATCCCGATGAGCCCGGGCAGAATTTTATAAAACGCCTCGTAGCAAGGCCCGGAGAAGAGATTGTGATAATTGACGGGGACATCTATATCAACGGCCAAATAGCCCGAAAGCCTCCCAAAATCCAGCAGGAGCTTTGGTTGCCCGTTTACGACAATGACTATCAACCGATTCGCCCTGAACTTGGGCTTTTCAACGATCAGAAGTGGAAGCAGCCCTTCCAAAATACGGAAGGCTCCAAATGGGTTATTAACGCAAACGATCCGACAATATTCGAGCTGGAAAGCGATGCCTATGATATTCATGTTATGTATTATGACACTACGCTGGGCAACGACTTCGGCGCCATGAACTGCGCGTACAATCCGAGCGGAACATACAGAGGGTCGTCGTACTGCAGCGACTTAATGGTGCGGTTTTATGCAAATTTTAGAAAATCAGAAGGAGTTGTCGGTATAGATCTGAGTAAATACGAAAGACACTACAAAGCACAGGTGGACGCGGCGGGGAACATGACTATCGCCAAAAGCAATAATGGGGCGGAATGGGAGGAACTGGCCGAAAAAAAGAGCCAGAGGACTGTATTAAATAAGCCGACGCTTGTGAAATTTGTAATCGTTGACCATCAACTGATATTTCAATGCGGCGACGAAAATTTGACTTACGATTTAGGTCTCGAACCGGAAGCTGCAGGCCGGGTGAATGACAACGTTGAGCCGGAGGTGAGGATTTTCGGGTCAGGTAAAAAGACCCTTTCACACGTAGCAATTTTCCGCGATATTTATTATACGACGCCGCCCCAGGACACCGGAGAACCCTCCTTTGCGTCTAAGGACCGCCCGTTTAAGCTTGAGCCTAACGAGTATTTCGTTCTGGGCGACAACAGTCCGGCAAGCCATGACAGTCGGCGCTGGTCCAACATGGGCGTTGGAATAAACGGCAAACGGGTCTATCGGCCCGGGACTGTGCCGCACGACTACCTTGTCGGTAAAGCTGTCTTCGTCTACTGGCCAAGCGGGTATGAGTTTCCCTGGCCACAAAGCCTCAAAACATTTCTTGAAAAGAAGAGCTATCAGAATCGACTGTCGGCGATAATGTACTGGGCCGCTACGTTAAGGTGGATTCCAAATATTGGGCAGATGCGCTTTATCTACGGTGGAACAAGTAAAAACAGTTGACCATTTACTTTTTTCCTACTGTCAATCATGGAGGTGGGCCTAATCTCAATAGACGTCGGACGAGTTCTTGATTGACAAATATGGCATGGTCAGGAGTTGGCGATGGCTTACAGGAACATAAGATTTCGGACAGAAATGCAGCGGATGAGAAAACTGGGCTTTCTGGCGCTGCTGATTGTATTCCTCGCCCTGCTCATGTCTGTGGGAATCGCGGCAGCCGGTGAAAAAGCAGGGAAACCAAACGAGAATTCGGCGTTTGGCATCAACCTCGGCGGCGTTACGTACTGGTCAACAGAGATCGTTTTTGTCGACCTCTTCAAACATTCCCAGACGTGGAAAAGCCAGGCACCGGGCAAAAAGTACGCCCAGGGCGGCGAGCTGGCACTGAGCAAAGACGGCTGGGTCGAAACGCTGGCCGATAACGGTCAGTTTGCCGATTCCATTATACTGAGCAGTATCAATGGCCGCTATCCCGGCGGAGTCTATACGTGCCTTTATGACGGGCAAGGCGAACTTAAGTTTGCCTACGGCACCTCGGTGGTCGACGAAAAGCCCGGCCGTATAAGAGTCCAGGTAAAACCCGAACAGAATCTGCTCACATTAGGCATTACCAAAACCGACCCCAAAGACCCGGTGCGAAACATCCGGTTTGTTTTGCCCGGCTTTGAAGATACGTACAGCAAACAGCCCTTTCATCCAGACTTTCTCAAACGATGGGAAAAATTCAAGGTCCTCCGCTTTATGGACTTTCAAAAAACCAACAATTCCAGCCAGACCAACTTCTCCGACCGCCCCACTCCCGCGATGCAGACACAGGGAGACCGTAACGGAGTCGCGCTGGAGTACATGATTCAACTGGCAAACACTTTAGACGCCGACCCGTGGTTCTGTATGCCGCATCTGGCCACCGACGACTACATCCGTGAATTCGCGAAAATAGTGAAGCAACAGCTCAAGCCAAACCTAAAAGTGTACGTGGAGTATTCCAACGAATGCTGGAACAGCATGTTCGGACAGGCCCGGTACTGCAAGGACAAGGGCAAGGAGCTGGGACTAAGCGATAATGACTATCAGGCGCAGCTTCGCTACTACTCAAAAAGGTCGGTCCAGATTTTCAAGCTCTGGGAACAAGTTTTCGGTGGCACAAAGCGACTGGTAAGGGTGCTGGCCGCCCAGAGCGCCAACCCGTGGACAAGCGAACAGGTTATGGACTTCGAAGCAGCTTATAAAAACGCCGACGTCCTCGGAATCGCTCCATACTTCGGGCACGCGTTGGGCAATCCCAAGACGCAGGGTGAAACTGTGAAAATGAGCGTGGAGGAGGTCCTCGATGCCTGCAAAGGATATATAGAGATGAACAATAAGACCATCGCCAAACAGGCCGAGCTTGCCAAAGAGCGAGGCCTTCGACTAATCGCCTATGAAGGCGGACAGCACCTTGTCGGCCACGGCGGCGCCGAGAACAGCAAGGCGATGGAACAACTATTTCACGCGGCAAATCGGCATCCACGGATGAAGCAGCTTTACCTTGAATACCTCGCCGGCTGGAAAGAAAACGGGGGAACTATGATGGCAATCTTCTCCTCGACGGGCAGGTACTCCAAGTGGGGAAGCTGGGGCATTATGGAATATCACGGCCAGCCAACCGCCGAAGCACCGAAGTACCAGGCTGTCATCGAATTCCTCGAAAAAAAACCCACGTGGTGGTAGATGGCGGCAGCATAACGCTGCTTCTCATCCTTCGCCCGGCTCGGTATTCTCATCAGCTTGCTCTTTAACCTTTGGGCGCTTTAGTGAGAGTATCAGTCCGTAGAGGGATATGACGAGTAAGGGAATGTGCAGAATGCCATTCCACCAGTGTCTGCCGGGGTTGATGCCAAAATTGGCGTACATATTGTACAAGCCGATAATGAGTCCGACAAGACTCGTCACTCGCATAGCCGGCATGTTGACTCTCGGCCAGTACAGGCTCAGCAGCCCGACGTAAACCGGTGTCATCAGGCAAAAAGCCAGCCCCGAACCACTTGTGACCAACAAAACAGGGTTAAAATCAGGCCTGCCTTTGCTTGCCGGGTACCAGAACGCCAGAACGGCCAGCGGCACAACCCAGTATCGCCGGATGGGCAGCTTTCTGAAAGTATAGTCATTCTTCAGCACTACCGCCTCCCATGCCCAGAAGCCGGCAACTATAAGGAACATCACGAAGTTGATTGTACAGATCGACACTCCATACTTGTCCGTGAAAGCTATGCTTTGACCAATCGTAAAGAGCACATACGAGATTGCAACATAGATGCTGAATATGCGGGCGAGCTTGTTGCGAAAAATCAGGATGCCGATCAGGAACAGGATAGCGATTATTTGAAAAATCGGATAGATCTCGGAATGTTTGTAAACGATGGCATTACCGAGGGCGTGCTGTATTACCTCTCCCCAATCCTCTATTTTGTAACCCTTCGAGGCATACGGCGGAAAAAACTGAATTAAAAAAAACAGCCCAAAGAACCACCACCGTCGGGTCATCCATTCCAGCTTTCCCTGCTGATTTATTGAATTGGTCATTTTTTACTTCCCTCAATCGTTATTTGCCGGTTTCTTTTTTGGCGCCGATTATTGCTTCCAGCGCCGTGATATGTTCCTCAAAAGCGTCCCTGCCTTTACCTGTAGTGTTGATGAAGGTACGCGGCTTACGTGCAATAAACGTCTTTTCAACTTTCACGTACCCTGCGTTTTCAAGTTTAGTCAGGTGCGCTCCAAGGTTGCCGTCTGTGAGATTTAGAATTTTAC
>JAOUFU010000352.1 GCA_029858035.1 Phycisphaerae bacterium | reverse complement strand
GAAATTTGTCGATATTTCAACGGTACTGCTTAAGCGGGATGGCAAGCCAGACACACGATTGTATCTCAATGACAACTTACACTTAAACAGCAAAGGGTACAAGGCATGGACTAAACTGCTCAAACCCATCATTGAAGAAGTGCTGAAGTCAAATTAAGAAAATGCACCCCCACTCCCATAACCAAATGTCTTAATTTGAGCCGTTTCTGCTGATGGGAAATAAGGAACAAGTGTTAGAAGATAGTGCTGAAGAATTTATTTCCTCCCAAATACCTCTACAGTATCTCCATGCTGGGCCTGTGTCTTATTGCCTTCCTTGCCTTAGAACTTCATCCCCTACTCCACCATTTTCCGGCATATTCCACTATAGCAAGGAAAAACTCAACTTTATCTGATTTTTTTCATTGACAATGGAAAGTCAATAAGTTACAAAACGGAATAAACAATTATTCTTTTTGGAGGAACACACTATGAAGAAACACACAATTATCAAAGCAGTCCTGTGCTGTGCACTTTTGGTTCTCGTCGTGGTCTCGGCACAGGTCTGGGGTGGGTCGTCCGGGCCTCGCAGAGGCGGATTTTACGGCGACTGGCTGGTCAAAATGACTTTCGGTGAGCGACAAATGGAGTCGATTCTGTCGTTTTCCAGGGACAGCGAGGGCAACCGGACCGGTCAATGGATCAGTTTCTGGGGTATGAACGAATTGAAAGACGTCAAGTTTGAGGAAAATCAACTCAGCTTCACTCAGGTCTTTCGGTTTGGCGAAAATGAATCCACTTCAACCTTTAAGGGAACGATTGAGGAGGGCAAGCTGTCCGGTAGCCTTACCAGTGACAGAGGCGAGTCTAAACTCGATGGCACACGCATGCCCCGCGCGCCAAGGGCCGTCGGCTCATGGGAAATGAAGTACAAGGTCGGTGAGAGAGAAATTACAGGAACCCTTGTAATCAAGGCGGACAAGGAACGCAACCTCTCAGCCGAATGGCAGAGCGAAAGAGGCGAGCATAAAATCTCGGACCTGAAGTACGAGCGGGGCAACCTGAGCTTCAAGAGAACAAGCAAGTTCGGGGAACGCCAGATGGAATCCACCTTTGAAGGGACCCTCAGCAGTGATACACTTACCGGCACCTTCAAGTCGGAAAGGGGTGAAATTGCAGCCGAAGGAAAACTGAAAAACGCTTCCCTTATCGGCACATGGATTCTTGAAATCACATCTGACCGGGGCACGCGGAAACAAAGACTGAGTGTCAACCCCGACCTGAGCGCCCTCTACGGCTCCATGCCGCTCAAGAAGGTCAATCTCGAAGACGGCAAGGTCAGCTTCAAGCTCGTTATGGAGTTCGGCGACCAAAAATTCGAATCGACCTTCGCAGGAAAAATCCAGGATTCGAAACTTACCGGTGAGTTGACCTCGTCAAGAGGCACCCGAAAAGTCAAGGGTACGAAGGTTGTCCGTACATTCAGAAGACAACGTACAGCGCAATAGCATGATTTATTGAGCCTGCCGGACCGATCTTCGGCAGGCTCTTTTTTATCCCAGTCCTGTGCTGAGCTTATGCCGGACTATGTTCTCTATTCTTCTTGCTCCTGTCAGCAAGCGATAGTATCTTTTCAGGAAATGCTTTGAAGTTAGGAGTGAACTTCGAGTATATGGAGGAGTGTCTTACCACTTCTCAGTCAATAGAATTAGATATGGCAGCCAATAAAAGATTGATATAGAAAAGGATATTTCCCATGAAAACCACCCGGCCGACACTAATTGTCATATTGCTTTCTCTTGCTCTCTCTTTCGTCGCAAATGCAAAACAAATACCCATCACATCACCGGAAGATGTCGGGATGTCCACGGAAAAGCTGGCTCAGGTCAAACCCGCCGTACAAGCTTTTATAGACAATAAGAAAATAGCAGGGGCAAGTGTTATCGTGGCCAGAAAGGGGAAAATCGCTCTGTTCGAAACCTTCGGCATGATGGACAAAGAAGCGAAGAAACCTATGAAACAGGACACGATCTTTCGTTTTTACTCCATGACTAAGCCCGTTACGAGTGTGGCTGTTATGATGCTGTACGAGGAGGGCAAGCTGAAGTTAGATGATCCTGTCTCAAAATATATTCCAGAATTTAAGGGGCTGAAAGTTTATACCGAATCCGGTAAACATGCCGAGCAGGAGCGGGAGATGAGCATTCGTGATTTGTTACGGCACAGTTCAGGACTAACCTATGGTTTTTTTGGAAATACGCCAGTTGACAAAATGTATATGTCCAGGAGCGTCTTTGCCTGGGACAGTTCCCTCCAGAATATGATTGATAAACTCAGCGAAATCCCACTCCTCTATCAACCGGGAACAAAGTGGCATTACGGCGTGTCAACAGACGTGCTTGGCTACCTGGTACAAAAGATATCAGGTCAACCACTGGACAAGTTCTTCAAGGAAAGAATCTTTAAGCCTTTGAAAATGAAGAACACAGCCTTTCATGTAACTGCCAAAAAAATTGATCGCTTTGCCGTCTGTTACGGCCCAAACCTAACCGGCGGACTAAGGATTGTCGAGGATCCAAACAAGAGTAGGTATCTTAAAAAACCCTCAATATTGTCAGGAGGAGGTGGCCTCGTTTCGACGGCTCGGGATTACCTGCGATTCTGCCAGATGCTGCTCAACAAAGGCCGGCTGGACGGTAAACAGCTTCTGCGCCCCGAAACGGTGGAAATGATGACAACAAATCAACTCCCTGATTCCGTAAAAAGAGGTGAGGATGGAGGATTCGGACTGGGCTTTTCTGTCAGGTTAAAGGACGGCGAATTTCCAAAAGGAGAATACGGCTGGGGAGGAGCGGCCAGCACACACTTCTGGATCTCCCCCAAAGATGAGTTGATAGTGATAGCCCTGTCCCAATACATGCCCTACTCGGCCCGGTTGGAAAATACAGTAAAACCAATCGTCTATGATTCGATTCTCAACTAAAAACTGCCGCAGTATCTAAGAGCAGGGAGACCTTGGCCAGGGGCGACAAAAAGTAATCAAGGCAGGATACCCTCTCCTACCTTTCAGGCACCTCAGTGCCGAGCATATCCCATATCGCTTTCCATCTAATGAAAATTCCGGTGGAAACATCCTCCGAGATATGGTAGTTTCTGGATTCAGCCGGCCCCAACCGGCACGGTCAAAAAATTATATGCGGGTATTATGGTTTAGGTCCTGGTTGTGCAGGTTCGAATCCTCGTGCTTGAAGGTTTTTGTCGGGTGAAATTGGAGAGTGCAAAATGAGACCCAACATACTTGTAGTAATTATTTGCATATCAGTTATCACCTTATGCAGCTCATGCAGCCCCGTTCTTCGTGGCCCCGGCTCCAGGCCGACAACCGCTATATTGGGAGCATTCAACAAAGAGATAATAATGCTCGAGGAGCAATTGACGGATAAGCATCAACAGCAAATCGAAGGAATGAGATTTGTTACAGGCAGGTTACACGGCAAACCTGTCGTCGTGGCCTGGACCGGCATAGGAAAAGTCAACGCTGCCATGACAACTACCCTGCTGATTGAGCACTTCAGGCCGGCAGAAGTAATCTTTTCCGGTATCGCCGGAGGCGTAAATCCAAAGCTCGCCCCGGGAGACATAGTCATCGCTGCCGAAACCGCTCATCATGATATGGGGATACTGGGAGAGGATGGCTTTTACAATAGAGGTGTCATAAATCCCCTCGACGGTATCCGAAATCCTGTATATCTGCTCGCGGATGAACGCCTCTTGAAATTGGCCGAAAAAGCCGCCGAACAGGTCGAACTTGAAAAGATAACGACAACCGTGGGAGAAAGGTCACCCAGAATTATTAAGGGCGTCGTTGTTACAGGTGACGTCTTCGTTGCCTCGCCGGAAAAAGGTGCCGAACTTCGCGAGAGGCTCAACGCCGATGCCGTGGAGATGGAAGGCGCAGCAGTTGCCCAGATTTGCTATCAACGTCAGATTCCCCATCTTGTCGTACGCAGTATCAGCGATAAAGCAGATGAAACGGCAAGAGAGGATTCGATGATGTTCCAGGAAATGGCTGCCAAAAACTCCGCCGCCCTGATTGCCAAAATAACCGAGCTTTTACCCTCTGAATCTCCGGTTGAAAAAGCAAAAAAGAAGTGAGATAAAAATTCAGGAGGACAAAATGAAAAAGCACGTATCTAATATTTGGCTAATAAGTATCATCGCTGTGCTTTTAGGTGCCTTCAACTTAACCTATGCGCAGGATATAAATACAAAGGTTTCACAACTGGATATCAACACTGCAAATCTTGATGATGTTATCCGCATTTTCGGCGAGCCGGAACAATACCTTTGGAGCGGAAAAACCTTCACTAAGGATAACCTCCCTTCAATCTATATTGCTGCTTATTATTCAAACAGTCTTTACATTGTCATGGACGGGGGTAAGATCAATGAGATACGCTTTCTAAGACAGGACATAGGATATGTCTATCAGGACAAACTGAAGATCGGCTCTTCACTCGACGAAGTCCTTAAAGTTGTGGGCCAGCCGAAGGATATTGTAGAAAAACAAGCAATGCCACGAACAGCCCAGGATGGTGTGCTTTACAAAGATATCAATGGTAGGAACGGTTACTGTTACTACGTACGACGCGACCACAGAGTGCGATTTTTCTTCCTCAACTATAATGTCACTGCACTGTATATAATGCGCACCAAACCTGCCGAGGCTAAACGAGGCTCGATCCAAACTACGCGACCCATCAAATCGGTCGAACAGTTTGATGATGTGAGATGGAAGGATTTGAGCAAACTCGACCTTTCAGACAAAAAGGATCTTATCCCTACGCTGAGGTTCAATCAAAAAACAGTCTGGCCCCAGCCTGACAAAATGCCTCCCGGAAACAAGCCCGACAAAGTACTCAAAGACACGATGAATCCAGGCCTTGGCGTTCGCAGGCTCCACAAGCAGGGCATCACGGGCAAAGGTGTAAACGTAGCCATTATCGATCAGCCCCTCTATCA
>JAOUFU010000351.1 GCA_029858035.1 Phycisphaerae bacterium | reverse complement strand
AGTCGGCTCGTCGTTGCCAATCTCGCACAGGCACTCGCAGAGCCGAGCGGAAATACCGATTTGAAGAACGAATGGGTGGCCGAAGAATATGCCGTTCGTGCGGCCAGGGTTATGCTCGAATTAGGCCGAACGAGAAATCGTGTTATCGATTTGTCCGCTGCTCAAAATGCTGTTATAAATGCCACAAGGGACAGCCGGGCAAATATTCAGATGCTTGCCGGGCAAATTTTGGCCTATTTAGACAGCCCCGATGCACAGCGGGCAATTGCGGTAATGGCTCTCGATGAAAACAACGCTATGGATGTTAGAATATCCGCCTTTAATTCTCTGGCCACGTCGGCCAAGATGAACGCAAATCTGCTCGATGTAACTGCGATAGATGCTGTTTATTCACTGGTTAGTTCAAAGGATGCCGACCCCAATTTACGCAGTGCGGCAGCTCGTGCTTATGGCTCGCTCAATCTACCCAGCCAGAAGGTAAAAGACCTCATCCTCGACCAGTCGAAAAGTTAAGCCGGCAATGCTATAAAAGATTTTCATTCCTGCTCAGTTTACACTTTTCCTGATAGGACGGCAGGAATCCGGATTTGAATCAAGAGCCTGCTAAAAAGTGGACTTGTTTATTTTTGCCTGTTTTAGCGGGATTTCCATCCAAAACACCGTTAAATCCGCCTCAAAACGCAAATTCTCTTACCTGCGTCCGAAAAAATACCTTTTTTTCATAAATCCCACCCCAAAAATGTTATAATATCTTTATACGGTTTTCATGCGTATAAAATAATTTAGGAGAAACAAAATGAAAGCGAAATCAATTCTTATTTTGGCAATAGGTTTACTGATATCACATCCTGTCTCAGTTCTTTTTGCAGGCAAGCCGAGTTTCCAGGGTATTGGTAATCTACAGGGTACAAGCGATGGCCGGATGGCCGTTTCAGCAGATGGATTAACTGCCGTCGGATACAGGCAATTAGGATCCGATTCTTACGAGGCCTTTTACTGGACAGTGTCAAGTGGCATCATAGGATTGGGATACCTGCCGGGAGGAAACTTAAGCACAGCTGCAGGTATCTCGGCAGACGGTTCAGTCGTAGTTGGATATAGCAGATCATCCCTGGGCGGGCAAGCTTTCCGCTGGACAGAAGCTGAAGGAATGGTGGGACTGCATGACCTGCCCGGCGGAAAATTTTATAGTACTGCTTACGATGTATCTGCCGATGGATCAGTTGTTGTAGGATTCAGTAGTTCTGAAATGGGAGTTGATTACGAGGCATTTCTCTGGACGGAATCCAACGGAATGATAGGCTTGGGAGGTCTGTCAGGCGGATGGTATGAGAGTCAAGCCTATGCAGTGTCTGCTGATGGTTTAGTCGTAGTTGGCTACGGCAAATCAGCTTCAGGAGAACAAGCATTTCGCTGGACAGAATCTGAAGGCATATTAGGTCTGGGCTATTTATCTGGAGGACTCAGTCGAGCGTATGGTATTTCACCCGATGGTTCAGTTGTGGTCGGTCGTGCCAACAGAGTGGAGGGTGCAGTGGCCTTTCGCTGGACAGATTCAGAAGGCATGGTTAGTCTGGGCGACTTGCCTGGGGGTAGCGTCTCAGGTACTGCATATGATGCCTCAACTAATGGTTCAATCATAGTAGGATCGAGTAATAGCTTTAATGATTTTGAAGCGTTTATATGGGATGAAGATAATGGTATTCGTAGTCTTCAGGATTTACTCATTAACAATTACCATTTAGACCTGGCTGGCTGGCACCTAAGATGTGCATATGGAGTTTCGGATGATGGTACGGTAATTGTTGGTTCAGGTAATAATCCGCAGGGCCAACGGGAGGGTTGGATTGCGGTTTTGACCGAACTTGAGCCTGCAATAATTTACGTAGATGATGATGCCACCGGTGCAAACGATGGCTCATCATGGGCCGATGCCTTCAACTACCTGCAGGATGCTCTTACAGCCGCCTGGAGCGGCGACGAAATCCACGTCGCCCAGGGTATTTACAAACCCGACCGGGGAGCCGTGGTCACCACCGGCGACCGCGAGGCCACATTCCAGCTAATAAACGGAGTAACTCTCAACGGCAGCTACGCCGGCACAAGCGAACCGGACCCGAACGCAAGGGACATCAAGGAGTACAGGACCTTCCTGAGCGGCGATCTGGCCGGTGACGACAGCTATAATTTCGCGAACAGAAAGGAAAACAGCTACCACATTGTGACCGGGAGCGGAACGGACGCTACAGCCGTCCTTGATGGCTTCTACATCTGGCGTGGTCATGCCAACCGCCAGGAAGATCCCTGGGGCGGAGGAATGTACAATGACCACGGAAGCCCCACTGTTAAAAATTGTGCATTTGTCTCGAACCATGCTTTCGCCGAACATGGCAGCATGGGCGGCGGAATGTACAACTACGGCAGCAGCCCTGTGCTAATCAACTGCAGATTCTCCGGTAATTCCGCAGACGTCACCGACAAAAACAAGGCAGGCGGAAACGGCGCTGGAATGTACAATCACCTCAGCAGTCCAAAACTTACAAACTGCACATTCATGAGCAACGATGCCAGAGATTATGGTGGCGGAATTTACAATATCGACAGTAATCTCACGCTGATATACTCTACGTTACAGGCGAACCGTGCATTCCTGGACGGTGGCGGAATATACAACTGCCGGAGCACCCTCACACTGACCAAATGTATGCTTGTTGAGAACTGGGTCTACGGTAGCAACAACGGCAGCAACAACGGTGGCGCAATGTACAGCACTGCCAGCGACATCACACTGACCATCTGCACATTGGCTCGAAATGGGGCCACAAATGGAAGCTCTCTGGCCTGCGATTCGCCCGGGCAGTTGCATCCCAGCAGTGTCCAAATGACAAATTGCATTTTCTGGGACTATGGCAACGAAATTTGGAACAACGACAATTCCAGTGTCATCATTAGCTACAGCGACGTCCGATGCGGCTGGCCGGGTGAGGGCAATATCTCTGCTGACCCGCTGTTCGTGCCCGCTGGTGGTAATTTGCGTTTATCAGAACTCTCACCCTGTATCGACACAGGCGATCCAAATTACATATCCGAACCCAACGAAACTGATTTCGACGGCTTCCCGCGCATAGTCGGCGGCAGAATCGATATGGGGGTATACGAGTTTCAGGGTAGGCTCATTTTATACGTCGATAACGATGCGCCCGGCAGCAACGACGGTTCAAGCTGGGCAAATGCTTATAACTGCCTTCAGGATGCATTGATTCCTGCCGACCCTACCGGCGGACCCGTTGAGATAAGGGTGGCTGAAGGTATTTACAAACCCGATCAGGGGGCAGCAGTCACGCCCGGCGACCGGAGGGCGAGCTTCCGGATCAAGCCACGTGTGACTGTTAAAGGCGGCTACGCCGGATTTGGTGAACCTGACCCCAACGTCCGTTACATCAAATTCCACGAATCCATCCTCAGTGGCGACCTGGCCGGCGACGACGGCCCTAACTTCGAGAACTATGACGAGAACAGTTATAATGTCGTAAGAGGCGGCGCCCTTGGTGAAACCACAATCCTCGACGGCTTCACTATCACCGGAGGAAATGCATATGGTCCCGAAGTCTATCACACGGAGGGCGGAGGAATACATGTCTTTCCGGACATTAATTTCACTATTAAGAACTGTACAATCATTCGCAACAGGGCAAAGTATCACGGCGGAGGAATACATTCTTTGGGTTCGAGTGGATGTTGTTTCCCAATCATTAATTGCCGCTTCATATCGAATAGTGCCGGCTGGAGAGGAGGAGCAATCTCTTTGGATGGTGAAAGTATGCCGAGAATAAGTAACTGCATCTTCGCCGGCAACTCGGCCGAATCTGGTGGGGCAATTGGTAATATTGAGGGTTATCCCAGAATTAAAAACTGCACATTTACTGGTAATCGTGCTCAGGATGAATGTGATGCAGTTGGTGAAAGGGGACGCTTTAGGAATTGCATTTTATGGGCAAACACTGGCCAATCACCCCAGCCAATTCCCGATTGCTACGGGGGCTACTACAGTTGCATCCAGGGATGGACCGGCGCCTTGGGCGGAATCGGCAATATCAATGAAGACCCACTTTTTGTTGAACCAGGCTATTGGAATGCCAATGGAACGCCTGACGATGCGAACGATGATGTTTGGGTTGATGGTGACTATCATCTGCTGCCCGGTTCGCCATGTATAGATTCCGGCGACCCGAATTATATAGCCGGACCGAACGAAACAGATTTAGATGGTGGGCCCCGTATAATCGGCGGCCGAATCGATATGGGCGCCTACGAAACGCCAATATTTGCCGAGATACGAATCCTCCCGAGAACTATTAATCTTGCAAGCAAAGGCAAATGGATAACATGCTATATTTGGCTTCCCGATGATTATGATGTCGCTGACATTGAATCCGGCAGCGTTTTGCTTGAGCGGCAGATTAAAGCTGAGCAGCTTGTGGTCAATGAACAAGAACAAGTTGCTATAGCAAGATTCGACCGCGAAAAGGTCCGTAGTATTCTTAATGTCGGTGAAATTGAGTTGACAATAACCTGCCAATTGACCGACGGAACCGTCTTCGAGGCCACAGATATAATCAAAGTGACAGACAAAGCCGGCAAAAAATCAGTTAAGTAGCAGCAGCGGGGGCCGGTTTCTTCACAAATCACTTTGGCGGGAACAACCAGCCGCGAGAAGACCTGCCGTGTTGCGGGAAGCGCCTGTTTACTTGCTGGTGAACGGCCCTAAAATACTGATAAGGTCTGTTCGCGTACGGCCGTTCTCCGTGATTCTCGACAACGTGTAAACCGTTCCGTCTTTTCCCACGGCGATCGAATTGACGTAAGCCGGTCTCTGACCGTTCTCAAAGAAAATCGGGCCTTGGTCGGTGTACTGTCGTGTAGGAATGTCGTAGGTTATCAAGTGGAGATTCTCAATGCCTTTCGATTCGCCCATGGCGGTCTCACTTTTGCCGGCCACTCTCTTGCCGCCAATGTAAACA
>JAOUFU010000017.1 GCA_029858035.1 Phycisphaerae bacterium | reverse complement strand
AGAGAAATCAAAGATATTAGCCGTGTTGCTCGCAAGAGTGGGGCAAAGATAATTTTCTGCACGGTTGTAAGTAATTTAAAAGACTGCCCGCCGTTTGCTTCATTACACAAGCCGTCTCTTACGGAGATGAATAAGAAAAATTGGGACAAGATTTACCAGCAGGGGGTGACAAACGAGGCGGACGATAAATATAGCGAGGCGGTGGAACGCTACTTAGCTGCCGCCGGCATTGATGATTATTATGCTGACCTGCAGTTTCGTCTTGGCCGCTGTTATTGGGCGATGGGTGAATATGGCAGGGCCCGGGATAGATACATTCGTGCACGTGAGCTGGATACACTCCGATTCCGCGCCGATAATCGAATCAATGAGACTATTCGCGCTGTTGCCGGCGACAAGACCGGGGAAGGTGTTTACCTTACAGATGTGGTTAAGATATTCGAGAAGAACAGTCCCCATGAGGTCACCGGGGAAGAGCTGTTTTATGAGCATGTACATTTTAATATCAAAGGCACATATCTGCTTGCTAAAACAATTTTCGAGCAGGTGGAAGAAATTCTACCTGGTCATATAAAACAGCGTAGGGAAAATGAACGTCCGTTGTTGACAGAGGCGCAGTGCGTCCAGCGCCTTGCCTACACCGACTGGGACCAGTACATAATTACAGAAAAGGTTCTCGATAGCTTTATCAGGAAAGCTCCGTTTACCAACCAGCTTTACCACGAGGAGTATATCGAACAAATGGAGCAGACGGTCAAAGCCCACAAGGTTAATTTAACAATAGATGCCCTTCAGGAAGCAGCCGCCCAATATCGGCGTGCGATTCAAGATGACGGCAGGGATTGGCACCTGCATTATAAATATGGCAAATTATTAACGGAAGATTTGAAAGACTACCAGGCGGCGGCTGAACAGTATCGTTTAGTACAGGACTTTTTTCCACATTCCTATACAGGATACAACGCACTGGGATCTGTATTACGCGGAATGGGTGACCTTGATGGAGCTATTGACCAATATCTGAAGACAATAAAAATCAACCCCATTTGTGCCGAGGCATATCACTATTTAGGATGGGCATACCAGCAGCAAGGTAAGGCGGATGAGGCCGTAAAATATTACTCTCAGTCACTACGGATAATGCCGACAAATGCTAATGTACATTTCAGCCTGGGGCTGATATATCAAGGACAGGAAAGGTTCGATGAGGCCGTTGAACAGTATCGCCAGGCCCTGCGACTAAAACAGGACTATGCAGAGGCTTATAACAACCTGGCAATAGCGATGTACCAGCAGGGCAGGCTCGACGAGGCGGTCCAAACATATCGCAAGGGACTGCTTCTCGTACCCGTACCGAATTCACTTGATTTGCACCATAACCTGGCTGTTCTTCTGAAAAAACAGGGACTCAGGGATGAGGCAATCAAAGAATTTCGGGCCGCTTTACGGATAGATCCGAATTCGGCCAAGACACGTAGAGCACTGGAAGCTACGTTGGAACGCGATCGTTAAAGCACAAAAACGCCGGAGCGTAAGTGACTTTTCAACAGTATCAGAAGAGCGGATAAATAAAAGGCGCTATAGCTGAACCGCCCAACAGCACGAGCAAGCCTAACAGAAGCAATATAATCAGTATAGGCAGGAGCCACCACTTTTTGTTGTGTTTGAGGAAGAACCAAAACTCTGCGAGCATGGAGGGTCGTTTTTCTTTGGCGAGTTCGCTGAATTCACTGGTTTCTTTCTCTTGAGAAAGCTTAGACATCCATAATCTCCGATTCTATCAGAACTGGTGGAAATAGCGGTCAAGGTTTTCAGGCGGTCGTCGGACAATCCAATAACTATTTGTATTGGAATCAAACTTGCGGCCAAGCGCATCACGGCCCATCAAACGAAAGATTAATCCGAGCGGCGTCAGCAGCAGAAAGTAAAATATCGCCATCAATGTGAAGCTGACCGCCAAACCAATCGGCATTGTCACAAGTATTAGACCAAGATAAATCACCCTCGTCACTTTTAAGGAAATCATACTGCTTACAAAGATAATAAAACCAACGAAAAAGATTACCGCCACCCATTGAATCCCAAACTCCTTCAGCACATAAAGCAACAAGGCGATAAGGGCCGATGCAATCAGGGAAATTATACCAAACTTACGCAGCTCTTTGTGGTTGGGGCTCCAGTTTATTTCAATTAGTGACATCTAAACCTGTCTCCATACTTAATCCGGCTCGAATTGGGCTTTGTATTCGTCTATCTCGTGCTGTTTGGCTTGCGGCTGTTCTTCTTTGTAAAGAAGCTGGTTTTCCATGACTAAAACATCCATATTGGTGGCCATAAAACACCGGTAGGCCTGCTCCGGGGAGCAGACAATTGGTTCGCCGCGAATATTAAAACTTGTGTTGATAATCACCGGGCAGCCGGTCCTGGCCTTAAACAAGCTCATCAGAAGATGAAGTTTCGGATGGCGCTGCGAGTCGACAGTCTGGATGCGTGCCGAGTAATCCACGTGCGTGATGGCCGGCACGACACTGCGTTTGACCTTCAATTTATCAAGTCCTTCCAGTGATCTAAGCGGCACGTCCGGCGGCAGGCGTTTTTCCTTTCGAACGTCGGCAACTAACAGCATATACGGGCTGTCTTCTTCGTCGCGCATCTCAAAATAATCATTGACATCTTCCCGCAGAACACACGGGGCGAAAGGGCGAAAAGACTCGCGGAACTTGATCTTGCGGTTCATTACCGACTGCATTTTTTCACTTCGTGCATCGCCAATTATGCTGCGGTTTCCCAGGGCGCGGGGCCCAAATTCCATCCGTCCCTGAAACCATCCGATTACTTTTTCATCGTTGATAAGCTCCGCCACCTTATCAATCAATTGCTGTTCATCGGTAAAGGAATGATATTTGGCACCAACAGAGTCAAGAAACCGAAGGATTTGCTCGTCGCTGTAAGCAGGTCCGAGCAGGGACCCCCGTTGTTTATCCAGACCGTCAACCTTACGCTCATTGTCCAGCAATTGATACCATACAAACAGTGCCGCCCCCAGCGCGCCACCGGCATCTCCGGCTGCCGGCTGAATCCAGATGTTATCGAACGGCCCCTCGCGCAGGATACGGCCGTTGCCAACGCAATTCAGAGCTACGCCACCAGCCAGGACGAGATTTTTCATTCCGGTTTGACTATGGACGTGTTTAGCTGCACGGAGCGTAATCTCCTCGGTAACCGCCTGTATCGAAGCAGCTATGTCCATCTCCCGCTGGGTCAGCGGTGATTCGGACTTCCGCGGAGGGCCGCCGAAAAGCTTTTCGAATTTGGAGCCGGTCATCACTGTTTTGTGACAATAAGGCAGATACGACGTATCCAGACGAAATGAACCATCTTCTTTAAGGTCAATCAGCTTGTCCATTATAAGGTCATAGTATTTCGGTTCACCGTACGGGGCCAGGCCCATCATTTTGTATTCGCCCGAGTTGACGCGAAATCCGGTAAAGTATGTGAAAGCCGAATAAAGCAGCCCCAGCGAATGAGGAAACTGCATCACGTGAGTCAGCCCGATTTTGTTGCCGCGGCCGGTTCCGAAACTGCCCGTAGCCCATTCGCCAACTCCATCCATAGTAAGAATAGCAGCCTCATAAAAAGGGGATGGAAAAAAGGCGCTGGCGGCGTGGGATTCGTGGTGTTCCGTGAAGACATAACGGCCCTTGTAGCTGTTACCAAGAGCTTTATCCATTTCACGGGGCAGATGCAGCTTGTGTCGCAGCCACAACGGCATACCCATCAAAAATTGTCTAAAACCACGTGGGGCATAACCTATATAAGTTTCGAGCAGTCTTTCAAACTTCAGGAGCGGCTTCTCGTAGAACACAACATAATCAAGCTGTTCGGCAGAAAGCCCGCCGGCTTCGAGGCAATACCGGACTGCATCCGATGGGAATCTGTTATCGTGCTTCTTTCGGGTGAATCGTTCTTCCTGGGCCGCTGCGATAATCTCACCATCGCGGACAAGGGCCGCCGCGCTGTCATGATAGAATGCCGATATCCCAAGAATATTCATACTCTTTTTCCATTTATATCGATAACTGCGGGCCAATTATAAGCTATATCGACCAAAACGCAAAGAGGCGTGAAACAACAGGGGCAACATCTGAAAGCCCATACAACTTGCTATTGTAAGAGGGTTTCGAACAACACAAATAGATCCATAGATACCCAATCCTTCATCCTGCATTTCATAATACCAATTCAATCATTTACCGCTGTGAACGGGCATCTTAGAGTTTTTTACGGCAAATTTTGGCTTTGGGCTTGCATTTCTCCAAAAATAACGTAATATGTGGTGAATTGTCAATTTTTGGCTCATAAATCGTTGTTTGTCTTATGAAAGATGAATAACGAGACACGGAATTAGGAGTATGTTGGATGTCAAGAGTATGTCATTTTACGGGTAAAAGAACCGTGGCCGGCAGGAGTATTTCCCGGCGTGGTAAGGCCAAACGCCTTGGCGGTGTCGGCAGAAAGGTTACAGGCATTACCAAGAGGAAGTTTAAGCCGAATATACAAAGGGTCCGGGCGGTTATTGACGGCAAGGTTTGCAGAATCAAGGTTTCTGCCAAGGCTATTCGTATGGGGCTCATTGAAAAGCCGGCCAAGCGAGTTTACAAACCCGCCGAAAATGTAAGCGACTAACATAACCGTTTGTACTTGGAAACCATCAATGGCGAGGCGGGCTACGCCTCGCTTTTTGTTTAGGCAGGAAAAAATGGCGAAGAAAATTGACCAGGCCCAGGTGAAAAAGGTCGCCAGGTTATCTCGCTTGGAATTGACTGAAGCGGAACTCCAAGAATTTACCGGCCAGTTGAGCGCCATCCTTGACTACGTGGAAAAAATGAACGAACTGGACACCACCGGCGTTGATCCCCTTGCACATTGCCTGCCAATCAATAATGTCTTCCGCGAAGATTCGGTCAAAGAGTCGCTTGGAACCGAAAAGACCCTGGCCAATGCACCACAGCGGGATGAAGAATTTTTCAAAGTGCCGAAAATACTCGATGATAGTTCAGGAGCCTAAAGGCTAAAACTAATTAGATTAGGAGGTTTTTAACTATGAAAGCAATTCCCTTGGTATGTTTTGCGTTGATCGCTTTGTTTTTGGTTGGTTGTGGACAGACGGAGAAGATTAAGATGGCATCAAACCCAGTTCTGACGCCTGGTCAGCATCCTCAGGTATTTGAAAAGACGATTACGAAAAATTTAAGCTGTGAATACCTTCTGTTTTTACCGGAAGGCTACAGCAAAAATAAGCAGGGCTGGCCCTTGATGCTGTTTCTGCACGGTGCCGGTGAACGGGGCAGTGATTTGAATAAGGTAAAGATACACGGCCCGCCGAAAATAGTGGAGAAACGAAAAGACTTTCCTTTTATCGTAGTCTCGCCGCAGTGTCCCGAAGACGACTGGTGGACAGATAAAGTAGAGGTGCTGATCAACCTGCTGGATGACATCGCAGCCAGGTATAATGTAGACACCGAGCGTATATATCTGACGGGTCTTAGCATGGGTGGGTACGGCTCGTGGGCTTTGGCGGCCGAGTATCCTGAACGTTTTGCCGCCGTCGCGCCAATTTGCGGAGGGGGTAATCGCATCATGGCATTCAGGCTAAAAGATGTTCCTGTTTGGGCCTTTCACGGTGCAAAAGATCCCGTTGTCCCATTGAAACAATCTGAGGAGATGGTCGATGCGATTAAGGCCCGTGGCGGGGACGCCAGATTGACGGTTTATCCCAATGCCGGCCATGATTCATGGACAGAGACATACAACAACAAGGAGCTTTATGATTGGTTCCTTGAACATCGCAAAATCAGTAAGACAAAATGACAGGTGATTTGCGACAATGGAGAACCTGAGTGCAAAACAATTGCGCGATAAGATAGCTGCCGGCCGGATAAGCAGCGGCGAAGCAACCGAGGCTATTTTCAAGAATATAGAGGAGCGGGAGCCGACCATTGGCGCTTACATCAGCACTTTTCGCGATAGCGCACTGGAAAAGGCGGCGAAAGTTGATAAGCGGATAGCCGCCGGTGAGCGAGTAGGGCAGCTCGCGGGCGTTCCAATTGCGATAAAAGACAATATGTGCACAACTTTCGGCGCTACAACCTGTGCTTCAAAGATATTAGACAATTTCCACGCACCTTACAACGCCACGGCTGTTGAAAAACTCATCTCTGCTGATGCGATAATAGTGGGCAAGACGAATATGGATGAGTTTGCTATGGGTTCGAGCACGGAAAATTCCGGCTTAAAGCAGACAGTAAATCCATGGGACCATAGCCGGGTGCCCGGGGGAAGCAGCGGCGGTTCGGCGGCTGCGGTGGCGGGGGGGCTGTGTTTTGCTGCGATTGGTTCGGACACGGGCGGCTCAATTCGCCAGCCGGCCAGTTTCTGCGGAGTAGTGGGGCTAAAGCCTACATACGGCAGGGTCTCGCGATTTGGACTTGTGGCGTACGGTTCGAGCTTGGATCAAATCGGACCGATTACCCGCACGGTAGCCGACTCGGCCTTGATGATGAATGTGATAGCCGGACACGACGCCGCAGACAGCACCAGTGTCGATGAAGCGTATGCTCCTGTGTGTGATTATCTTAAAAAACTCGACGAGCCGATAGAGAATCTAAAAATAGCAGTTGTTCCGGAATTTAATGCCGGAGCAGACCAGCAGGTCCAAAAAGCCCTGACTGATGCTGTAGATATTTATAGAAAGCTTGGGGCCGAAGTCATAGAAATAAGTATGCCCTATCTGGATTATGCCATTGCCGCGTACTATGTAATAGCTACCGCAGAGGCCTCGAGCAATTTGGCCCGGTACGACGGCGTGCATTACGGCCATCGAAGTGAAAAAGCTGACGATTACATAGAGGTCTACTCGAAATCCAGGGCCGAGGCATTTGGCAAAGAGGTCAAAAGGCGAATAATGCTGGGAACTTATGCACTTTCGAGCGGTTATTATGATGCTTATTATTTGAAAGCGCTCAAGGTCAGAAATTTGATACGGTCCGATTTTACCAGCGCTTTTGAAAAGTGCGATTGCATCATGATGCCGGTTTCACCTACGGCCGCTTTCAAAATCGGTGAAAAAGTTGACGACCCGCTGAAAATGTACCTTTCGGATATATATACAATAGCCGCTAATTTATCAGGAATACCGGGCATTAGCATTCCATGTGGATTCGACGATAATGACATGCCAATCGGCCTGCAAATTCTTTCGCCGGCTTTTACCGAAGATAAGCTCCTGCGAATCGCAGGAATGTTCGAGGCAAAAACCGACTGGCATACAAAAAAACCAACAGTTATTAATTGAGAGCGGAAATGAGCAGCGAACTAAAGTACAAGGTTGTAGTAGGATTGGAGATACACGTACACCTTTGTACAAAGAGCAAGATGTTTTGCAGCTGCGCGGTGGAGTTCGGCCAACCGCCTAACAGCAGGGTATGTCCGGTCTGCCTTGGTATGCCGGGCGTCTTGCCGGTGATGAACAAGCAGGCGGTAGAGTATGCAGTACTGGTTGCGATGGCCCTGAATTGCAAAATAGCCGGGCATACAAAGTGGGACAGAAAGAGCTATTACTATCCCGATTTACCCAAGAACTACCAGATAAGCCAGTATGATTTACCGCTCAGCTCTAATGGCTTTATTGAAATACCGCTTGAACAGGGGCAGGCCAAAAGAATCAGAATAATCAGGGCGCACTTGGAAGAAGATGCAGGTAAAAATCTACACCCGGCGGGAAATTTTTCACAGGTCGATTTGAACAGGACGGGGACACCATTACTGGAAATCGTCACCGAGCCGGATATGAACAATGCTGCTGAAGTGCGTGCTTTGGCGGTGGAATTGCAGCGAATAGTCAGATACCTCGGCGTTTCCGAAGCCGATATGCAAAAGGGCCATATGCGTTTTGAGCCGAATGTCAATCTGGTTATCACCAAAGACGGCCAGGAATATAAAACACCTATAGTTGAAGTCAAGAACCTCAACAGCTTCCGCGCATTGGAAAAAAGCGTCGACTATGAGACCCAAAGACAGCTTGACGAATTCCTTCAAACCGGCAAAACGATAGAGACCGGCGGTAAATCCACACGTGGTTGGGATGATGAAAGAGAGGTAACTGTCCTGCAAAGAGAAAAGGAAGAGGCCCACGATTACAGATACTTTCCCGACCCCGACCTCGTTCCGGTTGAATTTACGAACGAATGGATCGATGATATCCGCTCTCGTCTGTGTGAGCTGCCGATTAAGAGACAAATTCGTTATGTCAATGAATACAAGTTAAGTGATTACGATGCAGGAGTGTTGACAGCCGAACGCTCAACAGCCGATTTCTTCGAAGAGTCGATAGAAGCCGGCGGTGAGCCTAAGCGAGTTTGTAATCTGCTCACCCAGGTCGGTTTGAAACTGGCAAATGAAAGAGGATGTACCGTCTCCGGCTTGGGTATTACGCCCAGAGAATTTGCACAGATAGCAAAAGATGTTGACAATGGTCTAATCAGTGCCACCGGAGCGAATAAAGCGATAGAGCTGAAGACACAAAACCCGGACAAATCCTTCAAAGTAATTTACGAAGAAAATAACTTGATTCAGAAGAGCGATGCGGGCGAGCTGGAGACAATTGTTGACAAGATACTTGCGGAAAATTCCAAAGCGGTTGATGATGTGAAAAGTGGCGGCAAAAAAAGCAAAAAGGCCCTGGGTTTTCTGCTGGGACAAGTCATGCAAAAAACAAAAGGACAGGCCAATCCAAAAATCGTTTCCCAAATACTCTCCAAAAAACTCCGGTAAGGGTCTTATAGGAAAAAGGTTAAAAAGATGAAAATAGAAAAAAGCAGCAATATCAGTAAATGTTCAGTAGAGATTGAAGGTGCAAAAGGTGTCGAAATAAGATGGCTTATTTCCAAAGACGACGGGGCGGAAAATTTTGCGATGCGAATGTTTGAATTGCAGCCCGGCGGCCATACGCCGCTGCATACACACCGGCACGAACATGAAGTATTTGTGCTTGAGGGCCAGGGCGCTTTTGTTCATGAGTGTCAGGAGCACCCGTTCAGCCCCGAATACGTGATATTTGTTCCTGCAGGCAGCGAACACCAATTCAAAAATACGGGTGACTCTATTTTGCGAATGCTCTGCATTATTCCCGCATCTGCCGTATAGGTTCACGGCCGGAGAGGATTCTTACTAATAAATTAGTTTGACTTTGAGATAGAAGCTCCTACACTGGATATACCTGCTATAAGGTTCGCAATAAAAGAATAGGGTGATTAGTTGGCCCACGGGAAACAGAACGATGCGACATTCCAAGTCAAGCGGAAAGAAGCCTATTGAGGAAGTTCAATCGCTGCGCTTAGTCAAACCAAAATTAGAGCGTTTCAGACGTAAAGTCTCCGACTACAACAAGATACCGGCAGCAATTGGAGCAGCCAAACAAGAGGCAAGAAGAGCGGGGATTGAGATTTTAGGTGACATCCCATGGGGTACACACATCTGCGTTTTCTATCGGGACAAACAGGATTTAATTGATATTCTTGTGCCTTACTTCAAAGCAGGGCTGGAAAATAATGAATTTTGCGTATGGATTACCTCAGAGCCGTTGAATACCAGGGAGGCCGAGGAGTTTTTAAGACAGGCAGTTAATAACCTCAGTGAGTATGTCGAAAAGGGACAGATAGAAATCCTGGACCACAGCCAGTGGTATACGAAATCAGGCAGGTTTGACGCCGATGAAGTATTACAGCGCTGGAATGAGAAGTATGAGCAGGCTGTAAAAAGAGGATTTGACGGGCTTCGCGTTACTGGTAACGCTCTTTGGCTTGAGAAAAGAGATTGGATAAAAATCACTCGATATGAAGCAGGGGTAAATGATATAATCGGCGACTGTCGAATTCTCGCCATTTGTACCTATCCCCTCAATAAGTGCGGGACATCTGAGGCTATAGATGTGGTCTGTAACCATCGATTTGCCCTTATCAGGCGTGATGGTCGATGGGAGCTTGTCGAAAGCTCTGCGCTCAGGAATTTGACTAAGGCCCTGCAAAAAGCTCTGGAGCAGTGGGAGGTTACCTTTAATACAACGCAGGATTCCATTATGCTCGTTGATACTGACTTCAGGGTCCTCAAGGCAAATCTTGCAACTTCAGGTTTGTTGGGCAAACCCCTGGACGACATACTTGGAAGCCGCTGTTATGAGTTAATTCACGGGACAAATGTGGCTCCCGATACATGCCTTATGAAAATAGTGAAAAAGACGAAGGTGCGCGAGGAGGTGGAACTTCATATACCTGACAGGGATATTTGGGTAGCAATTTCGGTGGATCCTATACTCGACGAAAAGGGCAATGTAAGCAGTACCGTTCATATCATAAGAGACAGCACCGAGCACAAGCGAATGGAGGAGGCACTGCGTGAGTCGGAACAAAAATACCGGGCTTTAGTCGAGCAGTCGTTGCATGGCATCGTCATCCTTCAGGACTACCGGATTGTTTTCGCCAACAAAGCGGCAACTGAAATCTCAGGGCTCACGATAGATGAGGCGAGATCTCTTTCGCTGGAAGACATGATGGCATTTATCCCGCCCGAGAACCGAGCGGCCACCCTGGAGCGGCTTAAGAACCGTTTCGCCCGAAAGAATGAACCGGGAAACTACGAATTACGGCTTGTGCGAAGAAATGGAGAAGAGTTCTGGCTGAATCTGTTTTTTAGTAACATTGAATACCAGGGCAAATTTGCAATTCAGTTGGCCTTCGTTGACATCACCGAACACAAGCGAATGGAGGAGGCACTGCGCCAATCAGAGAAGCGGTTCAGGGATATTGTTGAGAATACTGCCGTAGGTGTGTACCGGACTACGCCACACGGACGGATTCTGATGGCCAATCCTGCTCTTGTTCACATGCTGGGATATTCATCGTTTGAAGAGCTCAGTCAGCGGAATCTTGAAGAAGAAGGATTTGAGCCTCAGTATCGGCGCTCGACGTTCAGAAAAGAAATTGAGTGTAAGGGCCGGGTTGTTAGCTGGGAGTCGATATGGATAACGCGGGATGGAAAAAAACTCTATGTGATTGAAAATGCACGAGCCGTGAGGGATGAAGACGGCAAGATACTGTACTACGAGGGTACCGCTGAAAATATTACCGAGCGTAAGAAGGCCGAGGAAGCCCTGATAGAATCCGAAGAGAAATTCAGAAATCTTGCGGAACAATCGCCAAACATGATTTTTATCAATCGAAAAGGTAGGGTCGTGTATGCAAACAAAGAATGTCAAGAGGTTATGGGGTACAAAAGAGAGGAATTCTACCATCCGGATTTTGACTTTATGACTTTAATCGCACCTGAATTCAGGCAGTTAATCAAAACAAATTTCGGCAGGCATATGAAAGGTGAGGAGATTAAGCCTTACGAATATGGGCTTATCACTAAAGATGGCGAAAGGTTAGACGCAATCATCACAACGAAATTGATGAAATACGGCGGAGAAGATTCAATCCTTGGTACAATAACCGACATAACAGAACTCAAGCAGGCACAAGAGGCATTAAAAGAGTCGGAAGAGAAATACAGAGCCATCGTCGAACGGGCTCCCGATGGTATAGTAACGGTTAACTTAAAGGGTATCATTACATCTTGCAACACTGCTCTTTTAGAACAAACAGGATATTCTGAGCAAGACTTTGTTGGCAGGCACTTTTCAAAGAATCCGACTATACGGATAAAGGATATTCCAAAGTATTTGAAAATTTTCGGTTCGCTTGTTGCAGGAAAGGTCCCTGAGCCTTTGGAATTTGTTGGTATTCATAAGGATGGATCTGAGCATTGGAGCGAGGTTCATATTAGCATAATCAAGAAGAGGGGCAAGACAATAGGCTTTCAGGCCATGACCAGAGACATCACCGAACGCAAGCAGGCGGAAGAAAAACTTCGTGAGTATCAGGAGCAGCTTAAGTCTTTAGCTTCTCAACTGACTCTGGCCGAGGAGCGGGAAAGACGCCGCATTGCAACAGAGCTGCACGACGAAATCAGCCAGTCACTGTTCATTTCGAAGATGAAACTGGAAGCGCTTGACAAATCCGCTTCGGACAAAAAATATGATGATACATTAGACGAAATCAATAAATCTCTCGGCCGGATAATCGCGGCCATGCGATCGCTGACATTTGACCTCAGCTCACCGATACTGTATGAGTTTGGTTTTGAGGAAGCCGTAGCGGAATGGCTTAATGAACAGGTCGAGAAAAAGCACGGTATAGCAACTGAGTTCGAAGATGATGGACTTCCAAAGCAGATGGATGACGATATTAGAGTTATTTTGTTCCGTAATGTTAGAGAACTGCTCATCAATGTCGTAAAGCATGCACGGGCAAAAAAAATAAAAGTCTCTATTCAAAGGGTCGGCAGCCGAATACGCATCAGTGTCGAGGATGATGGAGTGGGATTCGACTCTGCCAAGGCAGAATCATTGATAACCAGCAAAGAGGCATTTGGGCTTTTCAGTATTAGAGAAAGATTGGAACACCTCGGTGGCGATCTCGAGATCAAATCTTCACCAGGCTGCGGGTGCAGAATTACGATTACATCACCATTAAGTCGTGAGAAGATTAGCAAGGACAAATAAGCATGAGCATAAGAATTTTGTTAGCTGATGACCACCAAATGGTGCGTGAGGGAATACGTTCGCTGCTTGAGAAGGAAAGTAATATTGAAATAGTTGGCGAAGCTGAAGAAGGTCGAAAAGCCGTCGAGCTTGTAAGGAAACTACAGCCGGATGTGGTCGTTATGGACATTACGATGCCAAATCTAAATGGAGTAGATGCTACACGACGGATTGTTACCGAGTTTCCACAAATCAAGGTAATCGCCTTATCCATGCATTTCAGCAGGATTTTCGTACTCAATATGCTTAAAGCAGGAGCATTAGGCTACATTTTGAAGGGAGATTCATCTGATGAACTTATCGAGGGCGTACGAACCGTATCGGGAGGCGGTGCTTATTTTAGTCCGAAAGCAGCCAAGACTGTAACTGAAGTGTTGGCAAATCCATTGCCAAATTCGCCCATGGATGTTCTGACTCCGAGAGAACGCGAGGTGTTTCAACTTATATGCGAAGGAAAAAACACGAAGCAAATGGCTTTAGAGCTTCACGTCAGTACCAAAACCATCGAAGCAAGCCGGCGTAAAATTATGGAAAAGCTGGATGCAAAAAGTATACCTGAGCTTGTCATAATAGCCATCGAGAACGGAGTAATCTCTCTCGAAAGGTGATACCCGGACGGATACCACTTTATAAGGGCTGTGAAAAAAGCTTCGTTATATTCATATCAAACATCGTTATTATAATTTCCAGGCGGAATTTCCATATACCTTTGCCCAATGCTTAGAATCTATCGAGATGTTCACTTCGGTCGGTGCGGTGTCCGCCTTGTCATGGTCCCAGAACGATAAACTTGGTAGCATCAAAAACAAACCCTTTTTGTCTTATTGTAGGAAAAACGCAGCGCAAAAATAGGAATATCCTATATGCTGCTGCCAGCAATTCAACCGAAATCTTGAATTAAGATGCGATAAAGCCAGTGTTGTGTGTAAACCAAAATGCAGGCTGTTCTGATGTCGACAAAAAGGTAATAAATGGGGGGGAGAGGATGGTTTTGTGATTGCTGCCTGTGGATTGCCGGAATTGACATTTTTGTATGGTTCAGAGCTACCAAGACCGGCAATCCAGTTCGCCGAGGTTTATTTTGAGCGGTTAGGAAAGCAAGTGGCTAACAATTTTAATACTGCTTCAAGAGCGTCTTTCTCTATGTAAATACCAGCATAAATCGACGCTATAAGGAGATGATTAAGATGTTAAGCCTGGCACGAGAAGCGCTTATCAATATTTCAAAAAAGGAAGTACTCCTTAACACAGCACTGGCTGACATGATTAAAATCAGTCCTTACTATGCCGAGCTTATATGCAGGTCGTTGAGTAAAGATGAATACATCGTTATAGATAGTGATGGAAAATGCGAAATTACACCAAAAGGAAGACATTTTCTAAATGGAAATAACACAGGAACATAAAGGTCCTATCGAGCAAATCATCAGCGAAATGGAATGCCCGAAGAATTTTGTATGTTATAAATCGGGCTTCGAAAATCTCAGTAAGATAAAGCTTATTGCAGGGGGCGAAAGGATTGTGTGTTTAGAGGAAGAGCAACTGAGGTGTAAGTTTGCATTATTTTACGGATCACTGATGCTTTGTCAATGCCCTCTTCGTAACTATAGTGCCAGGAACTTTAATATGTGATAATCACTGACGCGGTTATTTCCCACTTCTATTGAGTGATGTATAAAAAGCAAAAACGTTACAGTTTCTTATTCAGTTCCTGAATACCGGTAAATACGGCTGAGTTTTGTTTTATCCTTCTTTTATATTATCCTGTAAATCCTGTCTAACAATGTGGAAATGGTATTGTCACTTTACATTGATTGTGTTATAATATTGAGGCTAAATTGCTGTTACCAGACCTGAGAATTAGTTACTCAGGATGACCCTGGTTAGTATTAGAAAAAACGTCAGAATCGCTCGGAAATTGTAAGGAGAACCTATGAAAGACGATAAAATATCGAGAAGAACTTTTATCCGCAATACTTCTCTGACCGCAGCGGGGGCAATTGTCGGTGTACTTTCCAGCAGGAGCAGGGGCCTGAGCGAGAGCGCCGAGTCGGCCATCAGGAAGACCCCCAGCTATAATCCTGATATGGAGTATCGGCGTCTGGGCAAGACCGGGCTTTGGGTCTCGGCCGTGTGCCTTGGCGGACACTGGAAACGCGTCAACGTAATGAATCAGGACTTCGACAAAAACCGTCGCGAAGTCGTCAGCCGGTGCATTGACGTCGGCATCAACTATATCGACGCCTGCTGGGACAACGAGGTCAAGGCGTACAGCAAGGCCCTGGCCGGGCGACGCGACAAGATGTATATGGCTCTTTCTAATGGTGCGAAGGAGACGCGCAACGAACAATATCGTACTGCTAAGAAGCTCCTGGGGAGCCTCGACGAACTACTGAGGGATTCGAAACAGGAGTACACTGATTTGTGGCGCATCACCTGCTTCGAACCGGGCGGCAAACACTCGTTCAATACATCATGCGAGATGGTTGAGGCGCTTGAGCAGGCGAAAAAGCAGGGCAAGGCCCGTTTCATCGGTTTCTCATCGCACGACCGGCGATGGATCAAGTTCATGATTGAATACTTCCCACAAATTGAAGTTGTGCTCTTTCCTTACACGGCCAAGAGCAAGGTCGCGCCGGAAGATAGCCTCTTTCCCGCACTTAAGAAATGTGATATAGGGGCATTTGGCATAAAGCCTTTTGCCAGCAACTCGCTGTTTAAAGGCAGCAGCGCCCCGGACGATCCTCAAGCTGAAGAGGACGACCGCCGAGCAAGGCTGGCAATCCGATACATTCTTTGCAACGAATTTCTCACAGCGCCGATCCCGGGTCTCATAAGCCCGCACCAGGTGGACAATATGGCCAAAGCAATACAAGAACGCCGAAAACTGGATGTTGCCGAGGCACAAGAGCTTGAGAAGAGTATGGACGAGGCGTGGGCCAATCTGCCGGCAAACTACCAGTGGCTGAAGAACTGGGAGTACGTATAAGAACAAGCGAAAGCTGATAAGCTTTAAGGATAATATTAAGGCGAATACAGACCGGACAAACTCTATATGAAAGGGATTTTGGTGAGCAAGTTCAGGAATTGTTTGTGGATGCTCGTGTTGACAACGATAGTTGTTGCGATAGTGGCCTGTGAACAGCAAGTCAGGGAGAAGCAGGAGCAGCCGGTGCTTCTTGAAGAAAAACCTCTTTTGCTTGAGGAACCACCACTGTTGCTTGAAGAGAAGGAAGCAACAGGGCCTGTTGCGGACAACAGCCGTTGTCACGTTTGCCATATAAATTACTCGGAAGAATCCTTGGCCGTAACGCACGCACGGGCCAATGTTGGCTGTGAGCAGTGTCATGGCAGCTCCGATGCCCACTGCGGTGACGAAGATAACATTACGCCGCCTGATATTATGTATCCTGCGGAGAAGATCAGGCCGTTCTGCATGGGATGTCATCCTAAGGAAAAGATTGATATCGCAGTACATAAAAGTGTCATGGCCAAACCTGACGCAAATGAATCTATCTGCACGAATTGCCACGGAGAGCACCGTCTGGGCTATCGCACACGTAAATGGGACAAGACAACCCGCAAGCTGATAGAGGACGACAAGGTGCGCATGATGACCGAGAAGCCGAATGAATAGCTGTTTTTTTTTGGCGGCTCTGTTCTGCCCTCGTTTTTTGCCCATGTGTTATGAGAGTATTTGGCACGTTTTGCCAAAATCTTTTCACGCCGGGGATTACTGTCGCGAATATCAAACATGCAAGAACCAAATGTATCGCATTCAATTTCATACAGGCGAGTTTTTTGATTTTTGTAAGATATTCTTTCATTCTTAAGTGCCAATAGATTACAACGCCGGCCTCAAGTTTACTGAGAACCTGCACAGGAAAACCGTCATTCCTTTTCCTTCACTTCAACAACATAAATCATCGTAGGTTCTCGCGGATGTTCCGGTTTGCGGTCCCGGTTTGGTGAGTCTGTTTCCTGCTGCATATAATGTATATAGCCCTGCGGCAGGGGGCCGTGATTGACAGCGCGGATATGCGGCAAACCGGAATGAGCGACTTTAGCTTTCTGAAAAGGATATTGGCCGGGTTTGGTATTAAGCAATTGTTTTCTGGTGAGGAGCAACTGTCCTTTGTTGGGGCTTGCATAAGTGTAGCTGTACGTTATCAGGATTTTATTATCATTTGTGATTGACACTCCGGGTACAGGAGGATTTTGTGGAATCGTTCCTCGGCCCTGAAAATAAAAGCGATGTTTCCAGTCGGTAAGCTGGATGATTTTCCATTTCGTATCGACCGGTGTTGCGATATATATTTGATTATTGCCATCCTTGTCAAAGCGTGTATAGCCAATATACGGGTGTCCCCGGCCATCCACAGTTAAAGAGCCGCCGTTGAGCAATCCGCTTTTCTGCTCAATATGTTCAACTACGTAGGCATTTTCGGGTGTGATGGGCAGTTCCAAATCAGTTCCATCCCAGCCCTTCCAGGAAACGCCATGGTCGCAGCTTTTTGCGTAACAAATATCAAAATTGGTGACGACATCCGGAGTTTCGCGCCAGCACCATGCAATGTGCCAGATGCCATCCTTGTCCTCCAAAATACCAGACTTTGGAATTTTTCCGGCCGAGTCCGCTGCGACAACACCAAACGGATAAGCGTTGCATGTAGGATTGCGGTCGCGGCCATTGGTTAGGGCCGGTACGGTCTTTGTCCATTGCTGGGTCTCTTCGTCATAATGGACCAGAATTCGCATCCCGTTTCCACTGCCTCCGTGCCGGTACATAACGTAGATTGAGCCATCGCGGAGCTCCAATACGCTCGGATATGTGACTCTGTCTTCGTGGTCGCCGGTCCACTTGTGAATCGGCTGGAATGTGTGTATGTTCGCAGGGTCTTTTGTTCGATAATATCGCAAAGGGGCACAGTGCATATTGCCCGTAATGTGAAGATATCCTTTTCGGTCCTGAAAAAGTATGACGCGGTTGTGCGTGTCCCAACCAACCCGCTCCGGGAGCCTGGCGAAGTCCCATTCGGTCTCGTTCAGTTTCCTCTTTCCCACGGTCATATTGTGGTCGCCGTCATAAAAAGCGATGTACTGGTATTTGCCGTCCGAAATCAAACATCGACCGCCGTTGACCGGATGTGAGGCCAAGCCTTTTGCAACGGGAATTTTGCGTATTTGGATTTCCTCAGCAATGGAAAATGCCATACAACCAGACAATATACAAAAACAGATAAGAACAGATATACAGCGTCGTACAAACATATTGAGTGCTCCCTGAACTGTTTTTTAATTCACATGTTTTCAACTACACTGCTGAACCTGGTTTTTGTTTAGTATATCAATATTTATTTCAGAATTATAGTAATTTACTGCATACGTGCTGAATTGGGCAAGTCCTTTGTTCGGGGACTTTTGTGGCTGAATGTGACGAGCCTTTTCCATACTTCGGGCATCGCCGTTTTGATGCTGTGGCGCACAGTGTCCGAGAGATTGGCGCTGCTCATAGGTACGCGTTTGACGTACTCGACCGCAAAGTTGCCGGGGAAACGGCCGTACTTGTATTCGTAGGTGAATCCACCGTTGGCTGCCAGCCTGGGGCCGGTCAGAGATGCGTTAGGCACGGAAATATAGAACTCATCCGTTGTGAGGATAGACTCATCGGTTTTGTCGATGAGCAGTTTCGCGTCTGCGAGGGCTTCATAAAGCTGGGTGGCAGTAAGAGCGGCCGGATCAATAAAGGAAAGCTGTTCGAGAATCAAGTTTTTGTAAGGCTCGCTGCCATCCGACTTACGAAAATTGCGCAGCCGCCCAAACGAATTCGCGATGCGTTCCATCTGGTAAGGGAAGTGTGTACAACCCAGGATGACAGTGCTGATTGGTTCTGAGCCGCCTCTCTGGCGATACCGTTCCACCAGGGACGTGGTGTGATAGCGGATGTAGTTCTCTACAGAATTGAGCCGCCAGGTGAGTGGGGAGTCGAGGTTTCCTAAAAAACCATTGGTCTCGAAATTATATTGTGCGAACAGCGAAGGTTCAATTGGCGCTTCTTTGTTATCCACAGCCGGGCCGTGGTAATCTGCGGCTGCAGCGGCTTCGGGTGAGGTAATGTATGATGGGTCGCCCTCGATGGCACCGGCAAGGCCAAGGCAGCCCTGCTGAATAACTGCCGGCGGCTCGATGCCGGCCTGGCTGGCGGACTTTTTGATTGCGCGCACGTAGCCCTGACTTTTACATGTGCCAACGGTGGCCAGGACAGCGACAGTTCCCCTTTTGCCCGGCTCGTTTATCGTTTGAATGGCACCATCGGCGCCGGCCTCGACAACACCAACGAGATGAACAGTCAGGTCCCATTGCTTGAGTGCATCACGCACTGTTTCCAGGCCATAAGCAGTAGCTGTGTTGCAGGCGATAACGATGGCTTTTACCGGCGGCTTATCGTGGTGGGGCTTTGGCGAATCAGCAGAAGGCCAGTATCGGGAGCCGAGCAGGAAAACAACATCCTTGATAATGAGCTCGCGCAGGA
Source organism: Phycisphaerae bacterium (assembly GCA_029858035.1). Classification (GTDB taxonomy): domain Bacteria; phylum Planctomycetota; class Phycisphaerae; order Sedimentisphaerales; family Anaerobacaceae; genus CS2-K091. Next base: position 1,621 of record JAOUFU010000017.1, on the reverse strand, counting down.
AACCGACCTTTTGCTCGGATGGGTAATTGCCGTAGGGCATGTTTGCCTGGTCGCCGAGGTACACGAAGCGCTCGTTCTCGAAGTCCGGCCGGCCGTCCGGGACGGGTTCGTGAGTGAGGTTATTAAAGACATCGAGCTCCAGGATGGCTGCGAGCACCGTGAGGCCGCCAATGCCGGAATCGAAGACTCCAATGGGAAGCGGTTTCGTATTAGTTTCGTAGCGGTAAAAGGGTACGGTAAAGATTTCTGATTTGCCCTGTTTTACCAGTTCAACGAGGGAAGGTGTCGTCTGACCGGCCGCCTGCTCGCTTTGCTCTGTACATGTCGTCAGCAATAACGAGCCAAACATCAAAACAAGGAGTATGGATATTTTTTCTTTCATTGACGTTCCCTGCCTGCAAAGAAAGTGGCCACATTACCTGCGATGACATCATTTATGGGCAAACATAATCTCACTTGATACAACCGCTCCCCGCTCGTCTTTCACCGTCAGGAACCAAACAGCGGCCTCCCGGGGCGGCGATGTTATTACAATAGAGGAGCCTTCGAGGTTACCTGTAACAGTCTGCCACTGACGCTTGTTTATAGGCCCTGTGCCGGCTGTGTAATGGAGGGCAGCGGAGATTAATTTCGTCTCTGCTTTGACCGTTGCTCGAATCCGGTTATTGAGGGACTGCGGGCTTAGTATTTTGGGGAGGGGCGGTCCGTTCTTCAAATGCTCATCTATGAAGAGTCCTATCTCGATTGGGGCCCAGCCTTGTTGATGGCCGTGGGGCATATTGACCGTTATCCTGAAGTTGCGCTCGCTCTTAACCAAACCGTACGTTTTCGCATAGCTGTCGAGAGGATATGCAAAGTCATTAGTTCCATTGATAAAGAACACCGGCATCGAGGCCGAAGCGATATACATCGAGGGTTCCCAGAGCCGGACCCATTTTGCTTTTTGCTTAAGGGTCATTTTTGCGAATTCATTGAGCCAGGTGCTGTTGTCGTGCAGGAAGCCACAACCATATACGGGGACTGCCGCCTTAAAGCGATTATCCAGTCCCGCAACGATACAGGTCAGATATCCACCCCAACTAATGCCTGTAACAGCAGTACGGTCAGCGTCGACTTCTTCGAAGCTGCGAATCAGGGAATGGGCCAGGATGACATTAGCAACGGCGTGATAGGTCCACTGATTTTGGACAGGTTCATCGATAGTTCCAAACTTTTCTTCGTGGCCCTGGCCGGGGCCTCCATCAGAAAGACGTTTATGGTTTGGGTCGCAGCCGGCAAGGTCCATTGCAATTGCAGCGTAACCGCGCTCTGCCCACAACTGGACCCATTCCTTGAAAGCTGTTCCTCCTCCACCATGAACCAATACTACCGCCGGAAAGCTTCGAGTTTCCGCGTTCTTTCCATCCAGCGTGGACGGGCTTGCATAATAAGCAAAGACTCGCGTTGGTTTACCCTTATAATTTTGCCCCTCATAGAAAAGCGACCTTATTTGGCCCACTTGCTGAGACCATTGGTAATGCGGCACTTTGCTCAAGGCAATCAAATCCCACGGTGTAGTAGCCGGCAGGGACTTGGCCGGGCGAATGATGTTACTATCCTGGCGGAGTAAAGTACAACCGGG
>JAOUFU010000350.1 GCA_029858035.1 Phycisphaerae bacterium | reverse complement strand
ACTTCAGGGCTCGACCCAGGCCGGCAATATGTCACAAAAGGAGCTTTTGAGCTTAAGGCCAAGATAATCACCAGCACGCTCGATAGTCATGCCGGCCATGGTCATTAAAAAGGAAGATTTGTATGCATAATAAAATTGTTGATATCTCTCTTCGGTACAGATTTTTTGTCATCCTCGGTATCATAGGAATAACGGCATTGGGCGTATACCAATACTCTCAACTGCCGGTCGATGCCTTTCCCGATATATCCCCTGTAATGGTGCCTGTTTTTGCTGAGGCTCACGGTATGGCACCTGAAGAGGTCGAGCGTTTGATAACCTTTCCCATTGAGTCGGCAATGAACGGTCTGCCCGGTGTCAAACAGATAAAAAGTACCTCCGCCTTCGGCATGGCGGTCATATACGTTTACTTTGAAGATGACGTCGATATCTACTTTGCGCGCCAGATCGTATCCGAAAGGCTCAATGAGGCGTTGGCTCAACTTCCCGATATGACAGAGCGGCCTGCATTAGGTCCAATCTCTACGGGCTTAGGGCAAATATTTATCTATTATTTAACTATTGCACCTGATGTTGATACAGGCGGAAAAGACCCAATCACATATCTTCGTGAGATAAATGACTGGATTGTTAAATATCAATTGCAGACTGTGCCTGGCGTAACGGATATCCTTTCGATTGGCGGGCATGTCCTTCAATATCAAATCCGGATAAATCCCCATGCTCTGAACAAATATAAAATTAGCCTGGAAGAAGTTGTCGCCTCCGTCAGGGAAAACAACAAAAATGCAGGCGGACAATTTATGCTGCTGGGCAGTGAAGAATACCTTGTCCGGGGTATCGGTCTTTTGCAGGACCTTGACGACATAAGAAATATTCATGTTAAAGTTATTGAAGGCGCCCCGATTAAAATTGCTGATTTGGCCCAGGTCGGTTACGGCAGGGAGATACGCCGCGGAGTTGTATCTCGAAATGGCGGCGAAGAAGTTGTTTCGGGCATTGTGCTTCAGCTCTACGGTCAGAATACCTCTAAGGTTATTGAAGGTTTATACGCCAAAATCCCCGAGGTGCAGGCCTCTCTGCCTGAGGGCGTTAGTTTGGTGCCTTATTACGAACAGGCTGAGCTCGTGCGACAGGCAACCTGGACCGTTAAAAAGGCCCTGCTACAGGGTGCTGTGCTTGTCATAATAGTTTTATTTTGTTTTCTCGGAAACTTCCGCTCTGCTTTTATTGTGTCGCTTGCACTCCCACTGTGTGCACTGGTATCAATAATCTTCATGCGTCTGATGGGTATCTCGGCTAATCTGATGTCTTTGGGTGGTATCGCCATTGGTATCGGCATGCTCGGCGACGGTGCTATCGTGATGGTGGAAAACATATACCGTCATTTGAATGCCAACATTGGTACCTTGCGAAAGAAAACCGACATCATTTTCGAATCCGCCAAAGAGGTCAGCCGACCGATTATTTTCTCTATCATAATTATAATCACGGTCTTTCTGCCGATCTTCAGCCTTGAAGGCGTTGAAGGCAAAATGTTCTCGCCTATGGCCTTTACGCTATGTTTTGCTTTGTTCGGCTCTTTGATCGTTGCAGTTACAACAGCTCCCGCTTTGTGCACTTATCTGCTTAAAGCAGGCAGACACAAGGAATTCATACTGGTGACAAAACTAAAAGAGATTTATCGGCCATGGCTTGTATGGGCGATTAGTAACAGGAAAAAAGTTCTATGGGGTGTTCTTATTGCTTTTGTTTGCAGCATTTTACTTATGCCGTTACTCGGTACCGAATTCATCCCAACACTTGAAGAAGGCTCAATCCTGATTGGCGTTACTATGGCACCTTCAATTTCACTTGAAAAAGGCACAGAGGTCATCCAGGCCCTTGAAAAGAAAATCATAGCTTTCGGAGAAGTTGAAGAGGTGGTATCGCGGGTAGGCAGACCCGAGGCTGGCAGCCATCCGCACCCGGTTAACTATGCTGAGATTCACATTGAGTTGAAAGAACGTGATAACTGGCCGGCTTACAAAAGCAAGAAAGACCTGATTGAAGCTCTGGACAGAACACTATCGAATTACCCCGGCGTTCAATTGAATTTTACACAGCCAATCCAGAACGCCTTTGATGAGTTGCTCAGTGGTATCAAGGCGCAGGTAGCTGTAAAACTCTTCGGTGAAGACCTGGATATACTCAGGTCCAAGGCCCAGGAAATTCATAACTCCATTGACAATATCCCCGGTCTGGTGGACCTTGCGGTCGAGCAAAGCTTCGGTCAGCCGCAAATCCAGATCATAGCGGACCGCCAGGCGTGCTCCCGATACGGAATAAATGTCAGTGAAATCCTGGAGCTCGTGGAACTGGCTATCGGGGGCGAGGTGATAGATAACATCTATCTCAACATCCGCCGTTTTGGAATTCATGTTCGCTATCAGGAACCTTACAGGTCCGACCCTAAGGTTATAGAGGATTTGCTGGTCCACGCTGAAAATGGAATTTTAGTCCCATTAAAACAGGTTGCTCAGATTAAAGAAGTAATCGGGCCTATCCAGATAAATCGTGAAAAGAATCAACGACGCTGGGTTATCCAGGGCAATGTACGCGGCAGGGATTTGGGAAGTGTTGTCGCCGATATTAAGAAAAGTATTGCTGATAACGTCGAGCTGCCGCCCGGATATTATATCGAATACGGCGGGCAGTTTGAAAACCAGCAAAGGGCTATGACCCGGCTTACAATTATTGTGCCGATAGTCATCACGCTGGTGTTCCTGATACTGTGTCTGACATTCGGCTCTATAGGCGAGGCACTGCTTATAATAATAAACGTCCCGTTAGCTTTAATTGGCGGAATTGGCGGGCTATTCCTGGCCGGAGAGTATTTGTCGGTCCCTGCGGCAGTAGGATTTATCGCCTTGTTTGGTATCGCGGTACAAAACGGCGTGGTTCTTGTAAGCTGCATCAATCAATTTCGAATCCAGGGAATAGAAACCAAAGAGGCCATAATCACAGGAGCTCTTCAGCGTCTGCGCCCTGTATTAATGACGGCAACAACTACCGTCCTGGGGCTGTTACCTTTGCTTTTATCAAGGGGGATCGGTTCTGAAGTTCAAAGGCCATTAGCTGTGGTGGTGGTATTTGGCCTGACATCTGCAACCTTGCTTACACTTTTTGTGATACCTGCTTTTTATCAATGGTTTGCAATAAAAATAAATGACTGAACAGATAACAAAACCAAAAACAGCGAATATTTCGATACCTAATAACCAGCACAGAAGTACTGAACGCGTAGCTGTATAACCGGGCCGATGAAGACCTGTTTCTGACCGTACCCCTTCTTTTTTTCGCAGGAAAGCATGGGGACCACGACGGATATTGTGAGAAAATCCCAAATTCGAGAATAATAGTCATTGACTAAACCGCCCAAAATATGTTAATATAGGCAATATTCGTGTGTTTACGATTTGAAGCTCGTAAGTTGCAATATTTAAGCTATGCTCATTGGCCTCCTAAAATATGGATGAGGAAGGAGTTTGAAAGTGTCCATGTCTGTGCGGTTTTCACTGCTCACCTTCGTTTTAGCTGTATCTCTGGTTGGTTCGGTGAGCGCCGAATTTCCCGTTGGTGATCTGGATGGTGATTGTGATGTCAATTTACCGGACCTGAAGATTTTTGTCGAGCAGTGGCTGGACCCTTCGGGATGCTCGGGCCACCCCGATGATTGTGCCGACTTTGACGGCGTTAATGGGATAAATTCAGCTGACTTCGCCCTGTTGGCCGGGAACTGGCTTATACAGACAGGCTCACTGCAGGTGACAATATCACCGCCGGGGGCCGTCACCGCCGGGGCACAGTGGCGTGTCGACGGCGGCGCATGGCGGGACAGCGGTTATACAGAGACTTGTGTTCCGGTAGGTACTCATACGGTTGAATATAAGCCGATCTCCGACTGGAATGAGCCGGCTAACGAACAGGTACAGATTAATGATGGTCAGACGACCACTACTACCGGTACTTATGTCGCACAGAACGGCTCATTGCAGGTGACAATCTCTCCGCAGGCGGCTATAGATGCCGGGGCCCAATGGCGCGTCAACGGCGGCACTGGTGGGGGTGTGTCTATGGTCGCTTACAACGACTGCGTCTATGACAGCAACGACCAGTACATCGCCAACAATGTTACAACCTACGGTATTGGTGACAGATACAGCGGCCCTACTTCCGGACCGTTGTTGGACCTTGTCACAGGTGTTGACATGGGTATCACGGCAACACTGACACAGAGCGGCAATGTTACCTGGCAGCCGGAACCCGCCAATGGCGGAAGTGACTGCGCCGTGGGTACCGATGCCAACAACACATTCGCCGGGATAGCCGACATGACCGGCGTGATTTATTACGGTGACGTCGGCTGGTGGGTCGAACTGACGTTCACGGGCCTGGATCCGAACACAGAGTACACCTTTGCCACGTCTGCTAACCGGGGAAACCCTCTCTATATCGACCGGTGGACAATCTATACCATTAACGGCGCCGACACTTACACCAACGCCAGTACCAGCGGCGTTGATGTCCTCGCCGAAAACAAGGTGAGGTTAATGACCGGAGATAATTACAACGATGGTTTCGTTGCGCGCTGGACAGGTATTAGAGCGGCTGACGGTAACTTTACGGTCCGGGCCGAGGCCGACCCGAACAGTGCTGATGGTTATAAGACCTATTCCTTTGACGTCTTCATGCTTGAGGCAGGGTCAAGCGGCGCCTGGAGAGACAGCGGCTACACAGAGAGCGGCCTTGCGGTCGGTTCTCACACTGTTGAGTACAGTACCGTCAGCGGCTGGAATAAGCCTGCCGATGAAATAGTACAAATTAACGATGATCAGACGACTACCACAATAGGTACGTATACCCAACAGACAGGTTATTTACAGGTGACAATATCACCACCGGGAGCGGTTACCGCCGGGGCGCAGTGGCGTGTGGATGGAGGCACATGGCATGACAGCGGCTACACAGAAAGCGGCCTTGCCGTAGGCTCTCATACCGTAG
>JAOUFU010000349.1 GCA_029858035.1 Phycisphaerae bacterium | reverse complement strand
TGGAAAGTCGCCCGAATTGTTATATGAGGTCTCGGAGCGTTTTGATGCTAAAAGATGTGAATTCGGCGATGCGTCTATTGAGTTATACGTACTGCCTCGCATCCGGCTAAAGATAGTAATCTGGGGAAACGATGAGGAATTCGACGCCAGAGCATCGATACTATTCGACCAAACCGCAGGTAGTCACATGCCTTTGGACGCCCTGGGAGCGCTGGCGAACCTGGTCGTGGAGGCATTAGTAAAAGCGCCAGAATGAAAAAATAAGACCGCTTCAACGCACTAAGGCAATTTCCCACCGCATGTATATGATATCCAACAAGTTAGGTAATATCGCAAAGTTTTCCGCAGCTTTCTTTAACGTGAACGATTCCTGATATATTGCGTATAAACTACTGAATTGAGTGTATTAGCAGTTTTAGAGAAAAAAATGATAAGATAGTTGTTGCAAAAACAAGAAAAAACTGCAAGAATGCGTCTTTATGTTGACTCGATTCTGTGCTACTGGAAAATTGGAGTTGATAGGGCCGAAATTTACGGCCATCATACTATTTCTTAATGCAGGGTGCAAAAATAGCAATTGGCGGCAAGGGGGGGGTAGGCAAAACCACTGTCTGCGCGGTCTGGGCGCAATTATTTGCTCAAGATGGATTTGACGTACTTGCGATTGACGCCGACCCAAACACAACTCTCGCTTTCGCTTTTGGCATACATGGCGAACACAATCCCGAGCCTCTTATCAACATGAAGCAGTTAATCGCCGAGCGTACAGGCACCGACAGGGAAGCTATAGGGGCATATTTCAAGCTAAATCCTAAAGTAAGCGATTTGCCGCAAAAACACTGGGTTGAAGTAAATGGTGTAAAATTGCTTGTATTGGGAGCTATTACACAGGCCGGCGGAGGGTGCGCCTGCCCGGAAGGAACTTTTTTGAAGGCACTACTGACCCATACGATACTGCAGCGGCAGGAGATAGTTCTGGTCGATTTGGCAGCCGGCGTCGAGTTTATGGGCAGAGCAAGTGTGCAGAGCGTTGATGCATTTGTAGTGGTTGTGGAACCGGGCGGCAGGAGCATTGAAACGGCCAATAACGTAGCGAAAATGGCCAGAGAATTAGGAATCAAAAACGTTGCAGCCATTGCCAACAAAATTACTGAAAACACTCAAACGGATGTGATACAATCTCTATTGAAAGACGTTGCTTTGCTGGGGAGTATTCCGTATAGTCGTTCCGTTCAGGAAGCAGACCTCGAATTCAAGCCGGTCTTTAGCGCCTGTCCGGAACTGGTAGAAGAATTAAAGGACGCCAAAAACAAACTAACAGAGTTAATCAGGGAAGGGACGGTGTCTTCATAGTACAGTAAGTCCCTTTGAATCAACTTATCCCGGAGAACAAGATGGACGTAAAAAACAAAGGCATAATTGTAGAAATCGAAAAATGCCTGGCTTGTAAAAGCTGTGAAATAGCATGTGCCGTGGCCCATTCGAAATCAAAAGTACTTGAAGAGGCGGCGCAAGAGCAGCCAAAGCCTCAGCGCAGAGTGACTGTGCAGTCGGCAGGGGAATTTGCCGTACCACTGCAGTGCAGGCACTGCGAAGACGCGCCCTGTATTACGGTTTGCCCGACAGCGGCTATACATCGAGAGGAAACCGACGGCCCCGTGTTGATTGAACAGGACAAGTGTATCGGCTGTAAGTATTGCCTCGTTGTTTGCCCGTTCGGAGTAATCGAAGTCTCTTACGACGGCAAAGTGATGGTAAAGTGCGACCTTTGCTACGAACGTGCCAAGGCGGGACAAATCCCGGCCTGCGTGGAGGCGTGCCCCACAAAAGCGCTGAAATTCGGCAGTGAAAAGGATTTGGCGGCGCGCCGGCGCCAACGCGCCGCCCAGGACCTTGTCTCGTCAACTCAGAAAAACAAAGACAAAAAAGAGTAAAGAGAGTGCCAAATGATTACTGTGACGGTATGTGTCGGCAGCTCGTGTCACATCAAGGGTGCGCGAGAAATGATAACTCGATTTAACGACTTTCTGACCAAAGAGGGTCTGGCGGATAAGGTCGAGCTGAAAGGCTCATTCTGCATGGAGCGCTGCGGAGAGGGAATCAACTGGATGATCGGCGATGAGACTTTAAGCAGCCCCAGCGCCGCCGAAGGTGCCGAAACGTTCCGCAAAAAAGTACTGGGGGCCCTCAAGAAGAAGAAAAAGACACCTAAAGCTGCTCCCAAACGCTCCCGTAAAAGGAGAAGTTAGCATGAAACAACTTCCCAAAAGCCAGGTAGATACGCATACCAGTGCCATATTGCAGCATACACCAAATGGTGTTCTCCTGGTGGACAAAAAAACGCAAATCCGCTTCATCAATCCGGCCTTCATTAAAATGTTTCAATGTGAAAACGAGGAGCTTTCGGGTAGATTGGCCAAAGATTTCGTCCATTCGGACTGCTTCGACCGTGCCATCGCTACAGGTGGGTCGCTGATGGTCAAAGAGAGCATTCCTGAGCACGGAATCAGCTTCCGTGTTGGGATTTTCCCCATTGAGGGTGAGGACCTTTACTGCGGCATCTTCATAGACATCTCGGAGGAGGAAAAGGCCAGAAAAGACTTTCTTGACCTGAAGGCACAGACACTGAAACGGGCACAGGAGGTCATCTCCCGGCAGATGCAAACGGCACAGGAAATAGCCAGGCTGCTCGGTGAAACAACGGCAGAGACTAAAGTGCTCCTGAAGAAACTGATGTCCCTCTATGAGGAGGAAGGTCAGTAATGAGGCTTTTTTACGAGTGGGGCGGAAAGCAGCTCCAAAAACATGGTGAGGAACTCTGCGGCGACAACGTGGCTTTTGCCCGTCATGCCGATTCGGTCATGCTGGCCCTTTCTGACGGGCTGGGAAGCGGTGTCAAGGCAAATATACTGTCTACCTTGACTACGCAAATCGTTATGCATCTTATGGAGAATGAGCTGCCTTTAGGCGAAGTAGTGGAAACACTGAGCAGCACACTGCCGGTGTGCGAGGTCCGAAAGCTCGCCTATAGTACCTTTTCAATCGGAAAATTCTTTACCGAAGGGCGAGCGCGGGTGGTCGAGTTCGACACGCCCTCGGTTATTCTACTGCGACAACGAAAGTCCGTCCCCCTGCCCTACGAGGAACGAAATATTGAAGGCAAGACCATTCGCGAATTTGAATTCGAACTCAAAGTCGGCGATTGGCTCGTCTTTGTCTCCGATGGTGTGTTAAACGCCGGCATAGGTGGACTTTATCCTCTCGGATGGGGTGCTGAGCAGGTCGTACGCTTTCTCGAAGAGCACTGTCACCCGGACCTGTCCGCCCAGCAGCTCGCGGACAAACTCGCAGAGGCAGCCTGGGACTTATACTGCGGCAAGCCCGGGGATGACGTGAGCGTGGCCGTTATAAAGGTCCGACACAAACTTACGGTCACTATCTTAACAGGCCCCCCGGCGGACAGGAACCTCGATAAAACAATCGTAACCAAATTTACACAACGTCCGGGATTTCTGGCAGTTTGCGGGGGAACCACATCAAAGATTGTTGCCCGTTTTCTTGGGGATAAGCCATTGGAAGTCGATCTTACAACGATGAAGCCCGACGTTCCCCCACTGGCCAGGCTGGAAGGTATTGACCTGATGACCGAGGGAATTCTGACACTTACAAGAACCAATGAGCTGCTTCATTCAGACACAGATCAGGAGACGGTCAAGTTCCAAACGGATGCAGCCTCGGCACTGCTCCGCCTGTGCCTGGATGTTGACCATATTCATTTCATAGTGGGCCTGAGTGTAAATCCTGCCCATCAAAATCCCGACCTGCCACGACAACTGGGTATGAAGCTGGCTGTGGTGCGGGAGATTGCTGAAGAACTGCGTAACAGAGGCAAGGAGGTGACGATCGAGACCGTTTAGCCACCAAGAAGAGAAGTCCTCTTGCCCGATAACCAAGCGGACTGTTGACAACAAACTCAGATTTCAATAGACTTAACGATTTATCTTGTTGCGAATCTGTAAGGTAATAAGGAATATGGCCCAGGAGAACAATATCTTAGAACAGATAGTTGACCGTTATGACGGTGAAGTTGGGATGCTCATACCCATGATGCAGGACATTCAGGCCGAATATGGGTATCTGCCACCGGACCAATTGCATGCGATGGCCAAGCGGCTCGAACTTCCGCTGAGCCGCTTATACGCGGTTGCAACATTCTATTCATCATTCCGCCTGGCGCCAAAGGGGGCCCACGATGTAACCCTTTGCGTGGGAACGGTGTGTTACCTTAAGGGGTCGGGGGCCATTTCCGAGGCTATCTGCCGGGAATTCCGTGTTGAGCCCGGCGGCACGACACCCGACCGGCTATTTACCTTCCAGGCCGTCAATTGTTTAGGTGCCTGTGCAGTGGCACCTGTGATGATCGTAGACGGCAAATACTACGACGGGGTCACGACGGCATCAGCCCTCGAAGTCATATCCGGACTGGCAAAGGATGAGGCAACCGTCCAGAATGAGGGTGAAAGATGACGGTATTGAGCAACAAGCGACTCAACAGCATTGCAGACCTTGATGATATGCGCAAAGAATTGCTCAGCCTGCGCAGCCCCTCCGCAAAGTCGGTGCATGTTTGTACAGGCCCCGGCTGCGCGGCAAAGGGCTCGCCCAAGCTGTATGAACTTTTCTGTGAGGCAGCCCAGCAAGCCGATGCGGACGTGGAAATACTGCCCAAAGCCGTTGGCTGCCATGGTCTTTGCGAGTGCGGCCCGATAGTGCTCATTCAGCCCGGAGATATTTTCTACCAGCGGGTGGAAGAACCCGACATCGCGGAGATATTCCGCGAAACTGTGGTCGGGGGTCGGTTGGTAGAGCGCCTTCTTTACGAGAATCCCGCTACCGGGCGGAAGGTAGAAACCGTCGAGAAAATCCCTTTCTACAAAGCACAAAAGCGAATCGCCCTGGCCTACAACGGTCTTATCGACCCTACAAAGATCACCGATTACATCGCGCTGGGTGGATACAGCGCTCTTGCAAAAGTTTTATCCTCAATGA
>JAOUFU010000348.1 GCA_029858035.1 Phycisphaerae bacterium | reverse complement strand
TGAAGGTTAAACCGGAATCGGAGTATAAAGATAAATATACGTCGATCGATTTTTGGATTGATAAAAAATTATACCTGCCGGCAAGGATAAATGCTGTCTCCACGGAAGAGGACATTTATCAGATAAGATTGGTGAAGCCGAAGGTCAATAAAAAGCTGGATACAAAAATCTTTGATTTTGAAATCCCAAATGGCTTCGGAAAAGAAATTATCCCCCTTAAGAAAAAGGACGAATCAAAGGTGGAGTAAGGGGTAAATGAAAGACAGAGAAGATTTACTCGAAATATTGAGGAAAAATTGCATAAATGATGAACCAAGCGAGAGCAGGCTTGAGATAGAGGATTTGATTGGTGTTTATGGTTTAGATCGAGAGTATTAGAATCAACTGATTTGTAGATGTATTATATAAATTTAAGCAGTTAGAAAGGCTTCGAAATGGCCAATGGGATAGTAATTTATTATTCGAGAACAGGCAATACGAAAGAGATGGCGGAAATTATATCCGGGGCGATGAATGATGCGGGTTTGCAGACGGACTGCAAACCGGTAAGCGACGTTAAGGCGAATGATTTAACCGGATATGATGCGATAGTTGTCGGCTCACCGACTTATTACGGCAATATGGCTGCCCCTATCAAGGAGCTGATTGATGAGACGGTAACATTTCACAGTAAGCTCGACGGCAAAATAGGGGCGGCGTTTTCCAGTGCGGCAAATATCGGAGGAGGTAACGAGACTACAATTATGGGCATAATAGGGGCAATGCTGATTGCCGGTATGGTCGTCCAGGGCGACCCTAAGGGCGACCACTATGGACCGGTTTCTGTTGGTAAACCAGATGACAGAGTCAGGCAGCAGTGTGAGCGTCGAGGCCGAAGAATTGCAGAATTAACCAAAAAAGTGTTGGGTTAAAGGCAAAAAAAGAGATGGTCACAAAGAAACGAAGTGAAAGGGGAATGAACATCTGTGTAGGGTGTGTAAGTGCTTATATGAAAAGGGGATAAGTCAATAGTACACTTGCGGGCTTTGGCTTTTTACCTTTGGAGTAAAAATAAAAAGTATCGTTTTTTTTGCAAAAAAAGCATTTTTCTTTGACAAAGCCTTTGCAGGCAGTTAAGTTTTGTGCAATTCTAAGCCAGTATTAGCATTTTTAACGCGCAAAGTGGAGGATTACTTTGATGCAAGAGTATGAAGATCTGAAAGTATTGATCGCTGAAATTGAAGCCGACATCAGCAAGGCCGAAGGTGGAAATAAGGCAGCAGGGACGCGAGTTCGCAAGCAGATGCAGAAGGTAAAGCAGGCTGCTCAGGTTGTTCGAAGTCGCATCCTTGAGATCAGATCAACGCAATAATTTATCACAGTTTTCGTAAACGCTGTTTTCGTTATGCGTGATGCCGCTATCTGCACGGGATTGGCTTTTTACTGCTGTGCAAGCGGAAACATGTTATAATTGCGCGGATTTTTTCTCTTTTGAGGGCGGGAGATGCCACCCCCATTATTATTTGATTTATCGCAAATAGACCTGACAGTTGAGCCTATATTTGACAAAGAGGCGGTATGTAGAGTCAATCCCCAGCGGTTCGAGATGCAGCAGCTTGATGGTATACTCTGGTACGACAAGGAGAAATCCCAGATATTGGGCTACAAAGACGTAACCGATAAGGAATTCTGGGTGCGTGGACATATACCGGGGCGGCCTTTGATGCCGGGTGTGATAATGATTGAGGCCGCGGCCCAACTATCGAGTTTCTTACTAAAAGAGGTTTTCAAGGAGCCGGGTTTTATCGGCTTTGCCGGCATTGGAGAGGCCAAGTTTCGCTCCGTAATAGAGCCGGGGAACAGATTGTATCTGCTTGGTCAGATTATCAAGTACAAACACCGAGGACGTTCAACGCATGTCGAGACTAGGATTCAGGGAGTGGTTAAAGACACTATGGCATTCGAAGCCGTCGTAGCCGGAATGCAGCTTCCTAAGCCTAAATGACTTGCCGGTCCATAAGACTAAAAATAGCCCCAAGGGGATTCGAACCCCTGTTGCCGGGTTGAAAACCCGGTGTCCTGGACCTGCCTAGACGATGGGGCCAACCATAAACCTACTCCATACTAATTGCTTCGGAAGGACAGGTATCAACGCAGACACCGCAATCGACACAGGTTTCAACGTTAATTTCTGCCTTTTCGTCAACCATCATTATCGCTTCGCTCGGACATTCTTCCACGCAAGATTCACAACCGTTGCATTTTTCCACATCCACTATAGCGGCCATTTACACTGTTCCTTTCAAAAAAAGCCATAACTTACCTGCAAAAGACAGAATGTTACAAGATTATAGCTATATTACAACGAGTTTTTGAAGAAATTTCATACGGACGTTCAGGAAAAATTGTTCGTTCGACATTTCTTACGGGGCTGTGCCATCAGCCACTTTCGTAAGTACCTATGTGTCCGGTTTATAGTCGTGGCATCTGTCTTGAATGTCAGTAGCCAGGCCACTTTCAGCCGTGCAGGCATCAATGCTGGGCGAGACTGGCTGCACATAGTAGTAGTCGATATTAAACGATATTTCTTGCCCTTAAAGCCCTAATGTCTCCATCTGCATATGTTGAAGAATACTCTCGCATGGAATTAATGCATGTAAAAATTGACAATTTTTATTGTAGAAGGGAAAGGCCTAACGCGGTAAATGTTATGTGAGATTTACTTGACTGGTTCAGCAGTGGTTTTTTCCGGGAGGGCGGCTCCTAATGCTATCGCCATATCTCGAACGAATTTGTTTGAGTCGTATTTGGCGGTCCAGTTCAAAACCTTGCTAAAATCGCTTTTCTGATATTTGGCCAGCAGATAAAGAGCCATCATACGGGCTGGCCAGTGCTTTTCGCTCAAGTTTTCTGCAACAGCACTTGTTAGTTCGTGCTCCAGCGGTAAAGAAAGCATTCCTGCCATAGTATGCACCTTGGCGGCCCAGTCATCGTCACGCGTTAGATTGTGAATCAAAGCAGATTGTAACAGGGCCGGCATCCATTCGGCAGATGTCATTTTATAAAGTGGCTCACTGCCGGCAATCGAATGTTGTTCCTTCAATAGGCCGGTAAATAGCAGGGCGGTTTGAATTTTTTGGCCCTGCCGCCCCGTTGTGAATGAATCGAGCCGGTTTTGCAATAATTTTTTGGTAAGTTCGATACCCGGGCGCTTTACAAGCACATTAGCTGGTTTCATACCAGGGAGCCTGTTAGTTAGCTTGCCATCGGCAATCATTATTGGGTCCAGATGGACCTTAAACTCTATATCCAGAGAAGCCTGCGGATGAGTAAGCAGCGTTTGTCTAAGTTCGCCGGTGAGCAGCCGAACAGGGACAACGATACTGCGGCCGGGCTTGATAGGTGCGCCAGGGGCAATCTTGACAGATAAAAGGTTATATATCTGTTGTTTAAGGTCGCCATTAATGTCGGCATCAATTCTGATGTAACCTTTAAATAAACCGTCATCGGAGACGACAAGCGGCTGTGTAGAATTATTTATTATTGCAACAGCTCCGCCAAGGTCGCTGCCGTAGGAAAACTTACTGCCACGAAGATTAAGCTCAAATGAAATTATCTTCTCAGGCCTGATAAATGTCGGAACCACTATTTCTCCGAAACTGTTTTTAAGCACAGCCAATGTAGTACCCGGATCAACCGGTGGGATATAATTTCCCCCTTGCTGGGTGAGAATCTCTTTGGCTCGTTCTGCTGCTAATGATCCCGGGTCTTTTGTGATTGCCGACTTTAGGGTCTGAATCGCTGTTTCTTTTTGTCCCTCGGCAAGTTGAATCTGAGCTAATGTTAAATCTGTGATTTGGTTACGCTCATAGTTACTGGTAAGCAGCTTGGCCCATTCGGTTTCGCCATTCATTACGAGTGAATATGCCAAAAGGGCTGCTGCTGTCGATGAGTTGGGACCAATAGAGTAAGCCTTATTAGCCCAGTCTACGGCTTTGTTTGGATCAGGTCTTGCAAAACAATAGAACCAGGCTAATTGTTCGTATTTTGTGACTTTTGTATTGTGATTGAGTTTATTATTGACCAGATACAAATGCGCATTCTTTTCAGCAGCTCCGAATATCTGTTTTGCAAGATCAGGATTGCCGGTTTTCAACGCTGCTTTGGCGGCAATGGATTCCAGCAGCAGGTCAAATCGGTCATCTTGTCGCAAGCGCTCGGCAATCTGAAGGCATTTGTGTTGATTTCGTTGGGTGTTATAGCAGCTAATCGCCCAGGGAAGATAAATTGAAGCCGGCAGAGGTTGCAAAGGATACAGAAACCCGAACAATTCGTCGCAGTATTGATATGCGCCCGCGGCTGTTTCGTAAAGCTGTAGCCGTTCGGCATATTGCGCAAAGCCCAACGCGGCTTCCAGGTCAATTGGATTTTGCTCTAATATTAATCTTAGATGTTCAAGATACATTGCCGGGCTGATCTGTACGGTCATAAGTTCTGCTAACTTGGCAAAAGCCGGCTTATTGTATTTATTATTGTAATAGGCGAGCATCAGGTATTTTTGAGCGGAATTCGAATCAGGCGTTTCAGCCATCAACATTCCAAGTGATGTATCCAATTCAGAATCAAGGAAAGCGTTTTTACCCCCCATGTTCTTCAACATCTCTTTCAGAAGATTCTCTCGTTCCTCCCGGCTGTTCAACTGATTGAGCAGATAACGAATAGCCATTCGTGCCGGCTCAAGGTCGGCTTCGGCGGATTTATCTACGTAAGTCGTAAGCAGTTGATAAACGAGCTTCGAATTGTCCCGCGCAGAATTCTGACTGGTCAGCTTAATCAATGCTTCAATAAAGTCGGCGGTATTGCCGTCCAGTTCCATCGCGGCAGTTAAAAATATTATCGCCTGTTCGGCCTCGGCACTGGTAATGTCCGCCGAGTTGGCGATTTCGTATGCTATTTCGTAGAATATATTGCCTGCCGATGCTGAAGTTAGTCGCTCCGTATTCCCAGGTTCTTGAGCCGAAGCTGGCAAACTGCAAAATATAATTCCCAGGCAAACTAAGAATGCCTTTCTTCCG